>CAIYPC010000346.1 GCA_903927975.1 uncultured Bacteroidota bacterium
AGACCTCCAAAAACAGGGCATCCGTGTCATTCTGTGTGGAGCCAATAAAGCTATTGAAGACAAGCTGCAAAAAGCTGGCATCTTTGAGTTATTGGGTGAAAACAATGTCTTTGCTGAATGGGAACATGCCATGGACGCTGCGGTTTAGCTAAATTTATTTAAAAATTTTATTAGGAAGTCATCAACATGCCAAATTATCCTGCCCGCTATTATCACAAGGCGCATAGTAGTGCGACCACGTATAGTTACGAGGGCGAAGACATCTGTATGGACGAACTCCTGGATGATAAGGAAAAAGTTTATTACGAAGGTCAGCCTTCCGGCGAAGAGACGACGCCTAATGTTTTAATTTTAAATGACTGGAGTGCAGGCAGTTGGACGCCGTATAAACAGTTTAAATTAAAGGAAGTATTGCGTGATTTGATCAAACATCAATTCCAAATCTACTATCATAAACTCGGACAATGGATTCCATTTTCCCTAAAAACCCTAGATTTACAATTAAAAGATTATCGCATTCATGTTGCAGCATCCGACAATGAAGCATTACGTAAGGCTGCGGTCTCCCCACTTAACACGCCTTTGAAAAACTTATTATGTTTAGATTATTTTGAACTCAATTTTTTGATGGACCCTGATTATGATTCCAGTAAACGAATCGCGTTTAGCAGCGATATTAATAATAAAAAGTGGCTTGGCTACGAAGCAAGAAAGGCTGAGCTAACAGAAAAATGGCAACTAACTGTTGTCGATGACGATTTTGATATTGAGATAGATTGCATTCCAGATACCCCAATAAGACATCTAACATTAGGCGGATTTCATAGCTTTAGACAAGCGCCGTTGGTACAACTAAATTTTGAACCAGAAAGCCGAAATATTGTGGCATATGGTTCAGATAAGGTTCGAAAAACCCTTGTTTTTTCTTCTGTAAAAACCATCAAACTTTTTTGTGGAGATGCCACTGAAACGAGCTTGGTACACCAAATATTTGGTTCAGATCCCAACCAGATTGAATGTTTGAATATTGAGGCCCTTGAGGGTGATCTGCAACAACTAACTGATTTTGATTGGTCAAAATTAAAAATGCTTTCTTATGAAACCAGTTATGTGAGCAGAGGACGACATGACACGGGCAATACTAACTACATTTTATCGAATATTATTGCACAGGCCACTAACTTGGCTCATATTACATTACATCTTAATAACCACCACAAAGCGCCTCATATTCAATTTCAATTTGCTAGTACTGTTTTGGAATCGTTTAAACTAGATGGTAAATATGTCAGTTTGCAAGAAATATTTTCTATTTTAGATCAAAATCCTAAGCTGGAAACATTAGATGTTGCACCTTATTTAACCCAAGAATCGATTGCATTGCTCGAGAGCGCAAAACCTCACTCTTTAAAAGTATTAAGGTTAGAGGATGCCAATACACGACATGTTATGACTGGTAATGCCTTCCAACTCCTGCTTGAACGCTTACCTGAACTACAAGAATTAACTTTTGCAAAGCCCCGTTTGGTGTCTAATGACTTTGACTTGGCGCGCAATGCTTTACCTAATCTGAAATATATAGGGTTTAGATTATCTAACCCCGGCATTTCCCTTTATCTAGAAAAATGTTTACCACGTATTTTGGCCGCCGCACCCAATCTAGAAGAATTTGAGATGTGGCCGGGTACAGAGTTGCCTCACGGTAATTTTCAGGATAGTTGTCGCTTGAAGCAGAAC
>CAIYPC010000347.1 GCA_903927975.1 uncultured Bacteroidota bacterium
CTGGTTCACATTTCCCTTATTTTCAAGAATAACCTTGGCTACTTCGTATGAGTTGTGGGCGGCAGCATAATCAAGAGCAGATCTGCCCCTGCGGTCCGGTAAATTAACATTAATGCCATTTTTTATTAAAAATAGTGCCGCTTCTTTTGAATTGTATACCGCAGCATCATGCAAGGCAGACATGCCATCCCTAATTTCATTAATATCCGCCCCGTTCTTTAAAAGGGTCTCGATGGACAGCACATCGTTTTTTTCTGCATAGTAATTTAATTTGAACATATCATTTGGTTTTTAAACGATAGAGGTAATCTGCTGCAGTAGTATTGAAGTTGCATATCCGAGTCTCTTAATACTGGCTGAATAACCTCAATATGTCCTCAGATTCAATCTGGTTTGCAAAATCCAGAGGGCTCCTTCCAGCATTATTTTTATGATTTTTATCCGCCCCGTGCTTTAGGAATAATTCAACAATTTCGAACCGTTCTTTTTTCTCATTATAATTATATGTCGCGGTCCACAAAGGTCCATTATTGTAACTGTCATAAATATCTAAACGGCCACCATGGGCGATAATAAGTTTAGCTATATCAACAGCGTTTTGCTCACCGGCATGATGCAAAGCTGTTTTTCCCAATTTGTTCTGAATGTTTACGTCCGCACCATTTTCGATCAAAAATTGAACGATTGGAAGATTCTTTTTCAGAACTGCAATGTGTAATGCTGAATCACCAGAAGAATCTACGGTATTGAGCAAATCAGGGCTGAAAGTTTCCTTTATACCTTCTAAATTCCCATCATTAACAAACAGCAAAAAATCATTCATGTTATTGTTGTTTTATTTTAGGGTCGAATTTTCGTGAACGGTTTGCAGAAGGAAGCTTGGCAATCACAAAATTTTATAAGCAGCTCTCATCCAAACCCGGGCGCGAAACAATATAAGGAAGCAGGGTCCTGGCTATTCTCCAACCTCTGCTTCTAGCGGTTGTAAATCAAAGCCGGTTAGTCCATTGCTTTGAATGATTTCACCTACACCAGGTTTAATCAGCATTCCACGCTTAATATAAAAAGAATTGCCCCTGGATAATACCGGGGTGATTGAATAAGGTGATTCATGCTTCAGCGTCAAGCTGGTGCACTTTATAACACTTCCCCGGGGGAATTCGGTTTCTCCTAAAAAAACACTGCCCCCTTTTTTATGATAGTCATCCAGATCGGTAATGATAATTTCACTTACCAAATCCATTCCTTTTTTTACAACAAATTTGCATCTTTCAAAATCGACCAATTGGTCAATACCCATAGGAAACTCCACTATATAATAAATACTTTTTTTATATTTTTCGTTGGTAAAATTAACTGCATTTATTTTTGCATCCTCTCTTATAAACGGGCGTAAAATATCGAGCGCTTTCGCGCTTAAAACCAGGTTGTTATCAATTGGATAGCTTACAACGGATATCAAATCTGTAAGAATAGCCAACCTATTGATGGTAACCAGGTTTTGCTCTTTATCCTCACAAACGCCTTGTGAATAGACGCCTATTTCTGCTGCATTTGTTGAGTTTTTGATGGCATAATATTTTTTCATTCTTTAGTATTTTTGAATATGTCGTCTAATGTCGTTTTTTTATCAGCTATGCCTTGTTCAATTTTTTCTCTTGTCTCAACTATAATCCTCTCAACTTCTTCCATTGCCCTTTCTGGATTTAGCACTTTGTGTTCTTCTAAATACCTCAAAGCGTCATCCAACTGCTCTACAATATGCTCTGTGTAAACAGGGTGTAACTGCCATGGTTGTCCCTTTTCAATTTGTATATGAAATTTGGCTTCTAAAGCTATTCCATTTTTCGAACTATTTATA
>CAIYPC010000348.1 GCA_903927975.1 uncultured Bacteroidota bacterium
AAACCAAAGGCTTGCCATGTTCTAAGAATAAAGTTTCAACAGGCTTGCTTGCTTTCTCGGTAAAAATTTCAAAAGCACCATCGTTAAAAATATTGCAGTTCTGATAAATTTCTAGAAACGAAGATCCTTTATGTTGATGGCTTCTGATAAGCAATTGCTGCAAATGTTTTGGATCGCGATCCATGCTCCTTGCTATAAAAGTTGCATCTGCTCCCATTGCCAATGCCAATGGATTAAACGGGTGATCGATGCTACCAAAAGGCGTTGACTTAGTTACTTTGTTTGGCTCAGAAGTGGGCGAATATTGACCTTTAGTAAGACCATAAATTTGATTGTTGAACAGCATAATGTTCACATCAAAATTTCTGCGCAGCAAATGAATGGTATGATTGCCACCAATGCTCAAACTGTCGCCGTCACCGGTAACAATCCAAACGCTCAAATCGGGTCGTGTTGCTTTCAAGCCTGATGCAATAGCAGTTGCGCGACCGTGAATGGAATGCATTCCATAAGTATCCATATAATATGGAAACCGGCTGCTGCAGCCAATACCAGAAATGATCACAATATTTTCTTTCGGGATCCCCAGTGTGGGCATAATTTTTTGGACCTGCGCCAAAATAGAATAATCGCCACATCCAGGACACCAGCGCACTTCTTGATCGGTCGCAAAATCTTTTGCGGTTAATGCGGGTTTGGGAATAGTTGTTGTATCGCTCATGATTATTGATTAATACAAATTTAAACATTTGCTGTTAATAAACATTTAATATGCGACCAATAAATAAATGATGTTTTCGTACATTCAAGCACCAAAAATTTTCATTATGAGAAAAGGCTCTATATTATTTGTTGCGTTCATTTTAATCAGCGTTTCTGTTTTCTCACAAAACAAAAAAGAACTCATTAAGGTGACGGACATGCTAAAGATAAAATCGATCAGCGGCGTGACTATTAATAATGACGGCAGCAAAGCAGCATTTACAGTTACTAATATTGAACCAGACGCAGGCAGCAAATGGGATTATAAATATGTGAACCATATTTACGTGGTACCAACAGATGGGTCTTCTTCTCCAAAAGAATTAACGGTTAAAGAAGGTTCATCACAACCGGCATGGAGCCCAGATGGAAAACAGCTTGCCTTTGTTCGCGCTTCAGATGGCAAGCCACAAATTTTTATTTTATCATTTGATGGTGGCGAACCTTTACAGTTCACGCATTTCAGATATGGAGCAGGCACACCAAAGTGGAGCCCAGATGGAAAGAAAATCCTTTTCTCTTCAAATATTGGTTTGAAAGAACTGATAAAAGATTCTTTGATCAACCCAAATCATGATTTGCCTAAATGGCCTTTTGAAAAAACAGGGCTTGATAATAAAACAGCGTTACAACCAATAACAGCAAAAGCTGATCCGGATGGAAACATAGATGAGATCCGTTCTTATTTGGATAATGATGTTACTGATAAAAAAGCGAAAGTGGTTGATAAACTCAGCTTTCAGGACGAGTTTGGAGTGAACCCTGATTTAAGTTTCAATCATTTTTTTGTTCAGGATGTTCAGGGCAATGCAGAGCCGAAAGAAATCACGCATGGCTTTTATAATTTTTTCAATGCAGATTTTACGCCTGATGGAAAACAATTGATCATTTCAGCAAGCATTGATTCTACAGAACATCCTGATAGGGTTTTGGAAAACGCGATTTATATAGCAAATGTTGATGGCAGCAATCTAAAATTATTATTGGGCGAAAAAGGCAAGACCTATAATAGCGCTACTGTTTCGCCTTCCGGCAAATGGCTTGCATTTCAAACGGGGGCTACTTCTTTTGTTTCTGTTCCTGAATTGGATATTATGCCACTGAACAGCAGCTCACATGAAATAACAACTATTGCTTTGGATAGAAGCAAAGGCAGTTTAACATGGACCAAAGACGAAAAATATTTATACTTCACTGCGCAATCGAATGGTGGCGCACCATTGTACAGAGCAAATATTCAAACAAAAAAAGTGGATCAGCTTTCAGATTATAATAGCGGAACTGGAAGCTTTGATCTAAAAACTAACGGTGTTGTATATGTGAAAACGGAAGTGGCAGACCCCTTCGATTTATACATTGCTGATGCAACCATGCAAAATGCAAAGCGCATCAGTTCTTTTAATTATGATTGGGTGAAGGATAAACAATTGAGCTTTCCAGAAAAACATGAATTTAAAAATGATAAAGGCGAAACAGTAGAATACTGGGTGATGAAGCCAACAAATTACGAAGCGGGAAAAAAATATCCATTGCTGCTCGATATTCATGGTGGCCCTTCTGCCATGTGGGGACCTGGTGAAACCAGCATGTGGCATGAGTTTCAGTATTTCTGTAGCAAAGGCTATGGTGTGGTTTATTGCAATCCGCGTGGTTCTGGTGGTTATGGGCTTGAATTTTTACGCGCTAATTTGAACGATTGGGGCAAAGGCCCAACAAGCGATGTATTCGCTGCACTGGATAAAACAGTGGCTGAAGGTTGGGCAGACACATCGAAGCTTGTTGTTAGCGGTGGTTCTTATGCTGGCTATCTTGTTGCATGGATTATTGCTCATGATCATCGTTTCAAAGCTGCATGCTCACAACGCGGCGTGTATGATCTATCGACTTTTTTTGGAGAGGGGAATGCATGGAGATTGGTGCCGAATTATTTTGAGGGCTATCCATGGGAGGCAAAAGCAAAAGCAAATCTTGAAAGAGAGTCGCCGATCACTTATGTTGAAAATATCACTACGCCATATATTATTTTTCATGGGGAGAATGACAGGCGCACTGGTTTTGTGCAAAGCGAAATGCTTTTTAGAAGTTTGAAAGTTTTGGGCAGACCTGTTGAATATGTGCGCCATCCCGGTGCAACGCATGAGATCACACGCAGTGGCGATAATCGCCAGCGCATTGATCAAATGTTGCGCACGTATGAATTTTTTGAGAGATGGCTGAACAAAAAATAATTCAAATTGAAAAAGATATTTATTCAGCGAAGCTTCTTTGTGGTATTGTTTATTGCGGTAAGCATTTGTTCAGCAAAAAGTCAGTCTGAAAAAAATACGAAAGCTATTGCTATTAAGTGGATCGATTTACTCAACAAACATGATTCTGTTGCATTAACAGCACTCTATTCAGATAGCGCCAAGATTCAGTCGCCAAATTGGGAAGGAACTAAAACAGGGTTGACAGAAGTAAGAGGAGTATATAGCAGGTATTTTACATCTACTCCAGATCTTCATCATAAAATCAATAATATTATTTCAACAGACACTGCAGTTATTATAGAATATGATTTTTATGGAACCTTATCAAACCCTGAAGAAAGCACACCAGCATATATGCGAGGGAAAAAATACACGCTATCCGCTTGCAGCATCATGAGCATTCGCAATGGAAAAATAATAAGACAGGAAAGCTATTTTGATCAGGTTGCTTTTCTAAGGCAAATGGGGTTTTTTGAGCAGAAATAAATTTCCAAAAATTGCTCACTGACTCACAAATTATTCGTCAAGGTTTTTTGTTATGCCGCTCTTCAAAATCATAATTGCATTCTGCAACTATGCATTTAGTTTTGCAGTATAAGTTCTTCATTAAAAATCTTTCAAAATTGAAACTATCACACCTATCCGAAACATTAATCGCTTCAGAAATTGTTAGCCTTGGTGGCGAGATAAAAGAAAAAATCCGGCAAGGAGAAAAAATCTACAATTTTACTGTCGGCGATTTCGATCCGAAAATTTTTCCCATTCCGAAAGCATTGGAAGATGAAATCATTGATGCGTATCGAAATCATTTCACTAATTATCCAGCAGCAGAAGGGAATCTTGATTTGCGTGAATCCATTTCTTTGTTTCTTAAGCAAAGACAAAATTTAGATTATTCCACAAAAGAAATTTTGGTCTCATGTGGCGGAAGACCTTTGATATATTCATTGTTCCGATCTATTGTTGATGAAGAAGATAAAGTGATATACGCAGTGCCTTCCTGGAATAATAATCACTACACACATTTTAATGGCGGCAATCATGTGGTAATAGAAACCAATGTTGAAAATAATTTCATGCCAACGGCTGAAGATATTGCTCCACATATCAAAGACGCAGTATTGATCTGTTTATGTTCACCACAAAACCCAACAGGCACAACCATCACAAAAAAAGATCTGGAATCAATTTGTGATATGGTACTGGAAGAAAACAAGAAGCGAAGCGGTGATGAAAAAAAATTATTTATGATGTATGATCAGATGTACTGGAATCTTACTTATGGCAGTACGGTGCATTATCATCCTGTGTCTCTAAGACCCGAAATGAAAAATTACACTGTTTATGTTGATGCGATCAGCAAAGTATTTGCGGCAACAGGTTTAAGGGTTGGCTGGAGTTTTGGACCTGCTGAAATCCTTGATAAGATGAAATCAATACTTGGTCATATCGGAGCGTGGGCACCGATGGCTGAACAAAAGGCAACAGCAAAATTTTTATTACAAAAAGAAAATATTGATGAGTTCTTGAAAAAATTTAAATCAGATGTTGAAATAAGGCTTCATGCCATTTATGATGAATTCATCAAACTAAAAAATGAAGGGTTTAATGTTGATGCTGTTGTGCCACAGGCAGCAATTTATCTAACTATAAAAATTGATTTGAAAGGAAAGAAAACGGTCGATGGAAAATTGCTATCCGCACAATCAGATGTTACTGCTTATATATTGAACGAAGCGAAATTAGCAGTTGTACCATTCTCAGCATTTGGTGCTAATAAAAATTCCCCTTGGTATCGTTTGAGTGTTGGCACTTGTCATTTAAAAGATATTCCAGAAATGATTGAAAAGCTAAAATCAGCGATGCAAAAGTTGTTGTAAAAGAAAAAAGTCTCCCGAGAATTCGGGAGACTTTTTATTATAATTTTTTAAATCAATTTTTATTGCAAACAAATTGAAACGGTTTCAATTCTTTTTGTCTGATGATTTGTTGCATCTGACTTGACCTCGTAATAATT
>CAIYPC010000349.1 GCA_903927975.1 uncultured Bacteroidota bacterium
ATGAAAACATTTCACCCCTACATGCTCGGCTTCAGCGGAAGCAACGTAACATCGCCGCATATTGATCCCAGAGCCTCGTTATTCGTCATTTTTGTGTTATTGGCTGCATTGATTGTCCTCGAATACAAATCCTTCTTTAATAAAAAATAATCAGTCTTATTTAGATTTAGACAAGGGCAATTCTAAAAAAATTGCTCAACCCTAATTATATTTTGTCTCCAAGCGCAGCCGAAACCCGTCTGTAATATTATCAAGCTACTTTACTTCGTTTTTATAACCAATTCTCTGTTCGCAACGATTGTGACCGTATTTTTGTTATTGTCATAAGTATTTAGATTATTAATAATATCTTTGATTACCTTTTTTTAACCTCTATGCGCACCCCATTTAGCCTTATACTTCATTTTTTCTGGATTTTGATACTTGTATTCGCGCTGCTCTTTAAACTTCGGTGTTTACGGCTCACCAAAATCCTCAGCAAAGAATATCAGGTCAATATCAAAAAAAATATATTCGGCAGTTCAATCAGCGTTAAAGAACTGATGAAGTTCCATCGAACAATTGCCCCTAAAGAAATCAAATACCTTTTGGTGAGATTGATTGATGCAAAAATCTGGCTCTACACCCTACTGATAGTTGCTGTAATTATTTTTATTGCCGCAAATTTCTTCTGATTAAAAGGTTTCATTAATTCTAAATCTGTGTCTGGAAATAAAAAAGCCCTGTATAAAAATGCTGGGCTATACCTTTTAATTAACCTTAGTATAGTTATACTAAATATTGCAGTAAAGTTATTATTGGCATTATAATTTTCATAGGTAGATGTACTGGAAACCTGAACGTATTTATCCTGTAATTTCAAAAGATAAACTGGGCTTAGGCAATCCGTTGCAGAAGATTTTGCGTATATAATAAACACAGATTGTGTCAGAGAGAATGTCAAACCCCGTCAATTCATTGATGGGGTTTTTTTATGTTTCTCTGCCTAACCAAAAAATAAAAAGCCCCTAATAATTCGGGGCTTTTTGTAGTGGTAATATTTTGAATCAATGAATCTTATCAACGTCATTGAATTTTTTAGTGTATATCTCAGATTTGTCTTTCTGATTCTTTTGCTCATAAATTGTAATCAACAAATCATAAGCATCCTTCAATGTGCGTTTCTCTTCTTGTTTTAATTTTCCTTTTGAACCCAATATTTGATCTATCTTCTCGAAATATGGAATTGCATCGTCAAATAGCTTCAATGATGCTACCCTGATATCGGCACGTTTCTTAATATCTTCCGGCTTCTGGCCTTTTATGTTTTTCGTGGTTGCCCTAAAATCCACAGCATCATTATATATAATTTGACCTAACAATAAATCAGCTTGGGAATAATCAGGTTTTAATTGCAGTGATTTGTTGAGCTGCTCTTTTGCTTTTGCAACAAGCGCCTCTGAGTTAGCAGGCTTTTTTCCTGAACTTGTATCAATCGCATAATTATAAAGCTCCACGCCATAATTGTAAATGAATACATGACTATTGGGCAATTGGCTAATGATATGCTCATATTCTGCAAACAAAGAATCCTTATTTCCTGTTTTTCTATAC
>CAIYPC010000350.1 GCA_903927975.1 uncultured Bacteroidota bacterium
CCTCCATTTGCCAGTTCGTGAAGCGCTTCTGTAATTTTTTCGGGATGAGCATCTTTCAGCATATAGCCATTGGCACCTGCCTGTAACGCATTCATTGCAGTGGCCTCATCATCGTGCATTGTGAGCACCAGATATTTAATATCGCCCCCGAAAAGCTTCATTCTCTTTATCAATTCTATCCCACTTAAACCATGAAGCTCTATATCAACAATAACAATATCAGGGTGAATATTTCGAATACCTTTCAATGCATCATCAACATAATGATACACGCCTGTTATACAGAAATCTTTTTGCTCTTTAAGATAATTTGCCAGCACGTAGGCAAATTCAATGTTGTCCTCAATGATAGCGATGGTTAGCATCAGATAGATTTGAATGGTGTAGGGTCAAAAAAAAATTGAAAGATGCACGGACACAAATGCTATTTTATAGGAAGGTCAGCGTTATCTTATGCAGAAACATGAAGAGGTAAAACTTTGTTGGATTATCAGGGCAAGAGCAGTTTTAATAGAGCGCAGACTAAAATCAATTATTATCAAATCAAAAAATTCAATGAATGTTCACATAATTTTTTGTCTTGCTAAAGCTATGTAAACAATCAATTGTAAACAATGGGAAATTAACGGTTATGCTACCCGTAAAAACACGGTATTATTTTATGAAAAGCGGAATAGTAATTTTATCAGATTTATCTATTGGATAACTATGTAGTAGAAAAAAATTAAAGAGATTATTTTTTGGGAGCGAGTTTTATCATAAAGACTGATGCAACCGGTCGTTGCCCCTCTTTATCTGATGGAACAATTGTTTCTTTTCCGTTAATGAGCATACAACTGCTCCCACCGCCATCTAAATTCAATGCTTCGTAGCAGCCAATGTCCTTTAATATTTTTGCTTCCTCTTGCAAATTTGCTCCTTCCGCAATTCCCGGAGAGCGGCCTTGAATTACAAGTATGATAATTCGATCATCATTTGTATATCCCATTGCAGTTGCAGGCCTTAATTCATTTTCATTAAAATGGATCTGTTCTTCTTTATTGGTTATCCAAATACTGCCATCGTGAATAAGCGTTGGCCCACCTCCCACCGCAGTCCGCATCTTCCACCATTTCCAATTAATGTCATTCAGATCATAAATCAATGGATTAGATTCATTTCCTTTTGCTATGACAGGCCTCCACTCAAAAGCATAGGGCCAATGTCTTGATGAATCTGTGAATATCCATGCCACATCAGCTTTGCGATTATGTGCAATGCCAATAGCACTGCGGGTGGGATAATAATATTGCAACGAATCCATCCCTGTGCCAATAAGCGATTTAATATTATAAGAAACTATTTTACCATTTTTCACAACAACATTCAGGTTCTGATTTGTTTCATAAGAAAAAAAACCTGCGTTCACCACAATCAATGGATTTGTTTCCTGCTCATAATATTGCTGCGGCGTATAACGATAACCGTTACCAACCTGTGAAGTGAAAAGAAGTTTTTTATCTTTCAATTTTGCAGATACATAATAAGCGATGAAAGGCCTGCCATTAAGTGAATCAGTTGTTCTGTAAACATGAACAGAAGGTAGAAGCGGCTGAAAAAGAGAATCAACTTTATGCCAATGCAGTTGAGAAAACAATGATTGCGGGAGAAGAAAGCTGAGAATTAATAATTGATAATTGATAATTAATAATTTCTTCATGATGCAAGTTAGGAGTTGAGAGCCAAGAGTTCTGAGTTCAGAGTCGGGAGTTTATTAAAAACAAAATCATTATATAAGTTTGAATTTCAAATTTCTGAACCGCGATTTTAGCCTTATTTCTCTGATTGAACTGATTCCTCAATTTGACATTTCCCATCTCATCTTAAACCCCGAATTTCAGAACTCGAAACTGAAAACTCGAAACTATTTGTGCTCCCCGAATTTCTGAACCACAAACCACAAACTACAAACCCTGCTCCACCATCCATTGTCTTTTGCCATAGCCAGAAATCACATGGCGATCGCTATGATAAGATGAACGAACAAGTGGTCCGCTTTCTACATAATCAAAACCGAGCTCGTAACCAATATTGCGAAGCTCTTTGAATTCATCAGGATGAACAAACCGCATAACAGGCAAATGCTTTTTTGTAGGTTGAAGATATTGACCAATCGTGATCACATCCACGCCGCTATTGCGAAGATCTGTCATCGTTTGAACCACTTCTTCTTTTTGTTCGCCAAGACCAAGCATGATGCCGCTTTTTGTGCGCATGTTGCCTTGCTTCAATATTTTCAAGGTTTCCATACTGCGCCAATATTTTGCCTGAATGCGAACCTGTTTTGTTAACCTTTCCACCGTTTCAATGTTATGCGAAACCACATCAGGAGCAACTTCTATAATGCGCTGTATATTTTCTTTCTCTGCTTTA
>CAIYPC010000351.1 GCA_903927975.1 uncultured Bacteroidota bacterium
TGATTGTATTTTGCAATGCGATCCGTGCGGCTTGCTGAACCGGTTTTTATCTGACCACAGTTAAGCGCAACCGCTAAATCAGCAATCGTCGTGTCTTCAGTTTCGCCGCTGCGATGGCTCATGATTGTGTTATATCCATTATGCTGTGCTAACGTAACGGCATTGATTGTTTCAGTAATAGTTCCAATCTGGTTCACCTTCACCAGCAGTGCATTGGCAATGCTTTTATCGATGCCCTTCTGCAATCTTTCTACATTGGTAACGAACAGATCGTCGCCTACCAATTGCACTTTGCTACCAATGGTTTCAGTCAAGTTTTTCCAGCCATCCCAATCATCTTCAGCCATGCCATCCTCAATGGAAGCAATCGGATATTTCTTCGCCCATCCTTCCCAAAACTTCACCAATTGGTCGCTGCTCATTTCTTTGCCCGAGCTTTTATGAAAAACATATTTTTTCTTCTTCGCGTCCCACAGTTCGCTGTTAGCCGCATCCATCGCAATCACAATTTGTGATCCTGTTTTGAAACCTGCAGCGCTGATAGATTCCAGCACAGTTTCAATGGCTTCTTCATTGCTTTGGATGTTTGGCGCAAAACCGCCTTCATCACCCACGTTTGTGCTAAAGCCTTTTTTCTTCAACACGCTTTTCAGCACATGAAAAATTTCAACGCCCCAACGCAAACCTTCGCTAAAAGAAGATGCGCCAACAGGCATCACCATAAATTCCTGAAAATCGATTTTATTATCCGCATGTGCGCCACCGTTAAGGATGTTCATCATCGGCATCGGCAAAGTCTTAGCATTAGTGCCGCCGATATAGCGGAACAATGGCAAGCCCGATTCCTGCGCCGCAGCTTTTGCCGCAGCCATGCTCACAGCAAGCATCGCATTTGCACCAAGTTTAGATTTGTTTGGTGTGCCATCGAGATCGATCAGCAATTGATCAAGACCAGCCTGATCCGCCACTTCCCAGCCCAATATTTTTTCAGCAATTGCGTCGTTCACATTTTTCACTGCTTTTAGAACGCCCTTGCCTTGATATATTTTTTTATCAGCATCGCGAAGCTCCACTGCTTCATGAATGCCAGTGCTGGCGCCACTCGGTACAGCAGCACGACCAAGCATGCCTTCGTCCGTAATAATATCAACTTCAACTGTCGGGTTGCCGCGGCTGTCTAAAATTTGCCTTGCATGCACTTGTTCGATGTAACTCATAATAATAGTTTGCAGTTTTTAGTTTGCAGTTTCCAGTTCTTCCAAACGGCAACTGCGATTAAATTTTATCTTTTTGTTTTTGGAACCTAGCATTTGTTCTTTCTTCATCATCGTTGCGTCGCACTCTTGTACTGTTGGTAATTCTATTGAGCTGTGTTTTATTAACGGCAACAACATCGATATACAACATTACATATACTTCTCCGCGCCTCTCCGTCTCTGCGGTTAATTTATCAACTCGTCAAACTCCTGAACACCTCCTCCAAACTCTGCTCACCGCTTTGCAAAGAAACAATATTCAGATTATGCTGCAAAGTCAGTTGCATTAATTGTTTGCGAACGGATTCGGGATTGGAAGTTTCGAGTTTCCAGTTTCCGGTTGCGAGTTGCTCCGCGTTCGAAACTTCTTGTAAACTTTTTATCAGCGATTCTTCCACATTTTCTTTAAACTGGACGAATACAATATGATTATTCTTATTCGCATTTTGCAGGTTGCTCACTTTGTCATCAGCAACTATTTTTCCTTTATTGATAATGATAACGCGGTCGCAAATAGCTTCCACTTCCTGCAAAATATGCGATGAAAATAGAATCGTTTTGTCTCTCCCTAAATTTTTGATGACATCTCTTATCTCAATAATTTGATTTGGATCAAGCCCTGTGGTTGGTTCATCCAATATCAACACTTCGGGTTCGTGGATCAATGCTGCTGCCAACCCAACCCGCTGTTTATATCCTTTTGATAATTGACCAATCGTTTTTTTGCTTTCGGGCGTTAATCCAACTAGGTCGATTACTTTGCCAATTGTTGACTGTTTATTGCCAACTCCATGAACATCTGCCACAAATCCCAAATATTCTTTCACATACATTTCATAATACAAAGGATTGGCTTCTGGCAGATACCCGATTTTCTTTTTTGTGTTTATCGGTTGTGCCTTCACGTTAGTGCCGCAAACAAAAGCATCACCTTCTGATTGTTCAAGATAACCAGTAATGATTTTCATGGTGGTTGATTTACCCGCACCGTTCGGTCCGAGAAAACCAACAATCTCCCCTTTATTGACAGTGAAAGAAATATTGTCAACTGCTTTTTGTTCGCCGTAAATTTTAGTAAGACCTTTTACTTCGATGGACATGATGGAGGTTTACGCTCCGCGAAAGTAATGAATTTGAAAATGTGAAAATTGGCAAATGTGAAAATTGCTCAATGATAACAGCGCTGATTAAGGAAAATTGAGAAATTCAGTCAACCAATTTTCACATTGCGCAATTGAGTCATTTTCAAATTTGCTCATCATACTCTCCCTTCATCGCATAGTATCCAAAAATTACAAGACCGATAGCGATAGGTAAAAAGATGATTACAAAAACTGCCCATTGAACTTTTGTTTCAATGGATGGTTTTTTGGCAATTTCAGCTATCGCAGTTTGAAGCAAATAATAAATTGCAACAGGACCCATTAGTATCCATAAAATGCCGGCGATTCTTTTTATAGAATTCATGTGAGAAATATTTTAAGTATTATCAATTGACAAATCTTTTTTATTGCTGATGTACAACGCCCCAATCACAAAACATACTGATGCAATAATGATTGGATAAAATAATCCCGATAATTTATTATCAGTATAAATAGTAGTGAGCAATAAAGCGATAAAAGGCGTTAATCCGCCGAAAATTCCATTGCCGATATGATAAGGCAATGACATAGATGTATATCGGATTTTCGTTGGGAACAGCTCAACCAAAAAAGCGGCAATCGGTCCATAAACCATCGTTACATATATTATCATTACAAAAACGATCAATACCATTTTCCAATAATCAGAGTCGCCCAATATTTTTGAAATTTTGATTTCCGGTTTTAAAGTTGTTTTATTTGCAGCATCATACAACGTATCTTTTTTTGTTTCTGCGATTATCATTCCATCATCATAAAATTTTTTTGTAACGGTTGTTCTTAATGAGTTGGCTGATTGAGAAATCATCGACAGCGTTGTTTTCACTTGTTTCAACTGAGGCAATTCTGTTTTATTTTTTGATTCAGAAATACTCAACAATTGACCAAACAAAAAATGATAAGTAACAACTGCTAAAAACATTCCTGTAAGCATAATCCATTTTCTTCCTATTTTATCACTCAGCCATCCGAAGAAAATAAAAAGTGGTGTACCAAATAATATAGCCCAGATAATGATGGTGCGCGATTGGCTGAAATCTATCTTACAAACATTTTCAATAAA
>CAIYPC010000352.1 GCA_903927975.1 uncultured Bacteroidota bacterium
AGCTATGAGCTGTGAGCAAAAAACTCACGGCTCATAGCTAAAAGCTCATCGCTGTTTGTCTGATTTTAGATATGCCACAACGTTAGTAAGTCAACCCTTGTCTTATTAAAAAAATAAATAAGAAAAGCACCAATGAGCACACTCGAACAAAAAACATATCAGTTGGATTATAAAAAGGCGCATGAGCGGCTCAATAAAGTAGTGATCAGAACAGCACTTCAGTTGAACCGTAATCTATCGGCTAAATATAACGCCAATGTATATCTGAAAAGAGAAGATTTGCAAGTTGTCCGCTCTTTTAAGCTGCGCGGCGCATATAATATGATGAGCAGCCTTCCCACGGAGCAATTGCAAAAAGGCGTTGTTTGTGCAAGTGCAGGCAACCATTCGCAAGGTTTCGCTTATTCATGCAAAAAGCTTGGCGTGAAAGGGGTCGTGTTCATGCCTGTGATTACACCGAATCAAAAAGTGCATCAAACAAAAATGTTTGGTGAAACCCACATTGAGGTAAAGCTTATCGGCGACACATTTGATGACTGTGCGGTTGCAGCAAAAATTTTTACGCAGGAAAATGGCATGACTTTCATTCCTCCATTTGATGATTATCGCGTCATTGAAGGACAGGCAACGGTTGCCCTTGAAATTTTAGAACAGCAATCTGATATCGATTATTTATTTGTTCCTGTAGGCGGCGGCGGACTAGCTTCTGGCGTTGGATCTTATTTCAAAACATATTCTCCCAAAACAAAAATCATTGGGCTTGAGCCGGAAGGTGCGCCTTCAATGCACGAAGCATTAAAAATCGGTTACCCAGTAACGTTAGATAGCATTGAAAGATTTGTTGATGGTGCCTCTGTGAAACGAACAGGAGAACTTACATTTTCCATCTGCAAAGAAGTATTGGATGATCTGCATCTTGTCCCTGAAGGAAAAGTTTGTTCAACCATTTTGAAATTATATAATGAAGATGCCATTGTAGCAGAGCCTGCGGGCGCATTATCAATTGCCGCGCTGGATGATTATGCAAAAGACATCAAAGGCAAAAATATTGTTTGTATTGTGAGCGGCAGCAACAATGATATTGATCGCATGCAGGAAATTAAAGAGCGGGCGCTTCAATATGAAGGATTGAAACATTATTTCCTTATCCGTTTTGCGCAACGCCCCGGTGCATTGAAAGAATTTGTGAATTATGTGCTCGGCCCTACAGATGATATTACCCGCTTTGAGTACATTCAAAAACATAATAAGGAGACCGGACCTGCTCTAGTTGGCATCGAACTGCAATCAAAAGAAGATTATCAGGCATTGATGGATAACCTAAAAAGGCACAATATTAATTTCACAGAATTGAACAAGAACGATAATATGTTTGGCTATGTAGTTTAAGCTGAATAAATCTGCTTTTTTTGTGGAAAATATCCATTAGCAAAATGCGCTATTTTTCGTAATTATTTCGTAATTTCATTTTGCTCGCTTGCCATTTGTTTAAATAAAATTCAACGATAGCTATATATTTTAGATAATATTCAATAAATAACATGGATATGGCAGGAAAAGGATTGTACTGTTCCGAATTTGAGCGTGATGCTTGTGGAATTGGCTTTGTTGCCAATATAAAAAGCAATAAATCTCACCAAATAGTTTCCGATGCACTCACCATTCTTGAGAACATGGAGCATCGCGGCGCATGTGGTTGCGAGAGCAATACAGGCGATGGCGCAGGTCTTATGATCCAAGTGCCACATGAATTTTTCTTTGATGAATGCGTGAAGCTGGGTATCCATTTGCCTTCTTATGGACGTTATGGAGTGGGCATGATTTTTTTTCCTAGAGATATTCGCTTGAAAGAAGAGTGTCGCGATATTTTCAATCGCTCTGCAGAGAAATTAGGATTGGAAATTTTAGGATATCGCAAAGTACCTGTGAATCCTGATGGCATTGGACCAACAGCATTATCCGTTGAGCCGGAAATTGAACAGGTATTTATTGCGTGCCCAGATCATATCAATAATTCAGACGATTTTGAGCGCAAGCTTTTTGTGCTCCGCAATTATACAACGCATCTTATTAACAGCACGGTTAAAAAAGATGCCATTGGTTTTTATCTCGCGTCTCTTTCATATAAAACCGTTGTTTACAAAGGCCAATTGACAAGCACACAGCTCCGTCATTATTTTCCAGATCTCAGCAACAAAAGAGTTGTATCTGCATTCGGCTTGATACATTCTCGTTTCGCAACAAATACTTTTCCGTCATGGAAATTGGCACAGCCGTTTCGCTACATCGCGCATAATGGAGAGATCAATACACTACAAGGAAATTTGAATTGGCTTCGCACTAGCGAAAAAGGATTTACATCTCCATATTTTTCAGATGAAGAAATGGAAATGTTATTGCCTATCGTAACAGATGGACAATCGGATTCTGCTTGTCTCGATAATATGATTGAATTGCTCACACTTTGCGGAAGAAGTTTGCCGCATGTGATGATGATGCTAATTCCTGAAGCATGGGACGGCAATGAGCAAATGGATCCTGTGAAAAAAGCATTCTATGAATTTCATGCTGCATTCATGGAGCCTTGGGATGGACCCGCTTCTATTTCATTTACCGATGGAAAAATTATTGGTGCCACTTTAGACAGAAATGGTTTGCGCCCTTCACGGTATTGTGTAACCGTAGATGATCGTGTTATCATGGCATCAGAAACGGGAGCGCTTCCTATCGACCCAAAATTGATAAAAGAAAAAGGAAGATTGCAGCCCGGTAAAATGTTCATCGTCGATATGGAACAGGGAAGAATTATTAGCGATGATGAACTGAAAAAAGATATCTGCTCTCAAAAGCCTTATGAAGAATGGCTTAATAAATATAAAATCCGGCTCGAAGAATTGCCTGAGCCACGTGTGATGTTCACGCACCTTGAGCACGATCAGATTTTCAAATATCAAAAAGCATTTGGCTATTCAACGGAAGATCTGGAAATGCTCATTGCACCAATGGCATTAGATGGAAAGGAGCCGATAGGCTCAATGGGCAGCGATGTTCCATTAGCCGTGCTGAGCGATCAACCTCAACATCTCAGCAGCTATTTCAAACAATTATTTGCACAGGTTACTAACCCGCCGATCGATCCCATTCGCGAAAGATTGGTAATGTCACTTTCCACTTTTGCCGGCAACAATGGAAATTTATTGGTTGAAGATTCATTGGCATGCCATAGCATCGCTTTGAAACATCCGGTTCTTTCAAATCATGAATTAGAAAAGATAAGAAGTATTGATACAGGAATTTTTCAGGCAAAAACCTTACAGACTTATTTTAGGGCGGATGGAGAAAAAGGATCATTGCAAAAAGGTGTTGAAAGACTTTGTCGCTACGCCGTTGATGCTGTTGAAGATGGATTTGAAGTATTGATATTGACCGATCGCGCTATTGATAGTGACCACGCTCCTATTCCATCATTGCTTGCAACTGCTGCTGTTCATCATCATCTAATTCGCAAAGGATATCGCGGTCAAGTCGGCATTATTGTGGAGGCAGGAGATATTTGGGAAGTTCATCACTTCGCATGCCTCATCGCATTTGGCGCAACAGCAATCAATCCATATCTCGCGCTTTCTACCATTCGCGATATGAAGTTGACAGGAAAATTAGAAACTGCACTTGATAGCGAATACCTCAAAAAAAATTATATAAAAGCAGTTAATGAAGGATTGTTGAAAGTGTTCTCTAAAATGGGAATTTCCACTTTGCAATCTTATCAAGGTGCTCAAATTTTTGAAATCATCGGTTTAAATAAAACGGTCGTTGATAAATATTTCACTGGTGCCACTTCTCGCATCGAAGGAATGGGACTTGATGAAATTGCCAGGGAAACACTTGCGAAACATTATTATGCTTTTAGCAAAAAAGATATTCCTGTTGATAGATTGACGACCGGTGGAATTTACCAATGGAAACGCAAAGGCGAATTCCATTTGTTCAATCCGCAAACCATTCACTTGTTGCAATATTCAACAAGAACGAACGACTATAATACGTTCAAAAAATATTCAAAGCTTGTTAATGAGCAAGGAGAAAAAGCTGCGACATTAAGAAGCCTTTTCACGTTTAAGCACAACCGAAATTCAATTTCGATTGATGAAGTGGAACCAGCAGAAAATATTTACAAACGTTTTGCAACTGGCGCCATGAGCTTCGGATCGATTTCTCATGAAGCGCATTCAACACTTGCCATTGCAATGAACCGCCTTGGTGGAAAAAGCAATACCGGTGAAGGTGGTGAAGATGAATTGAGATATGAAACAATGCCTGATGGATCATCCATGCGCTCAGCAATCAAACAAGTTGCTTCTGCCCGTTTTGGTGTTACGAGTTATTATCTCACCATGGCAGATGAATTGCAGATAAAAATGGCTCAAGGCGCGAAACCCGGCGAGGGCGGACAATTGCCCGGACATAAAGTGGATGATTGGATTGGAAAAGTTCGCCATGCAACACCCGGTGTTGGCTTGATTTCGCCACCGCCACATCATGATATTTATTCTATTGAAGATTTAGCTCAATTAATTTTTGATCTTAAAAATGCAAATCGTGCTGCACGCATTAGCGTGAAGCTTGTTTCAAAAGCAGGCGTGGGAACGATTGCAGCAGGCGTTGCAAAAGCAAAATCCGATGTGATATTGGTTTCCGGTTTTGATGGCGGCACGGGTGCTTCTCCAATCAGTTCCATCAAACATGCGGGATTACCATGGGAACTTGGATTGGCAGAATCTCATCAAACATTGGTAAAAAATAAATTGCGCAGCAGAGTTGTTTTGCAAACAGACGGACAGTTAAAAACTGGTCGCGATATAGCCGTTGCAACATTGCTTGGCGCTGAAGAATGGGGCGTTGCAACCGCAGCACTTGTTACTGAAGGATGCATCATGATGCGCAAATGTCATTTGAACACTTGCCCAGTTGGCGTTGCCACACAAGATCCTGAATTAAGAAAACGTTTTTCAGGAAATGCCGATCATGTGGTTAATCTTTTCAAATTCCTGACTCAGGAATTGCGTGAGATAATGGCAGAACTTGGTTTTAGAACGATTGAAGAAATGGTTGGTCAGGTTGATTGTTTAGAAATGAGAGAAGATATCAATCATTGGAAATATAAAAAACTCGACCTCTCTCCTATTTTATACAAAGAGCCAGCATCGCTTTACACAGGCTTGTATAAACAAGAAGAACAAGATCATGGTTTGAGCGATGTGCTTGATTGGAAATTGTTAGAAGCTGCAAAGCCTGCACTTGAACATCAGCAAAAAGTGTTCGCATCATTCAATGTAAAAAATACAGACAGAACTATCGGCACTATTTTATCGAATGAAATTTCTAAAAAATATCAGTCGAAAGGATTGCCAGAAGATACGATTCATTTTAAGTTGACAGGAACGGCAGGACAAAGTTTTGCAGCGTTCAACACAAAGGGAGTAACACTTGAACTGGAAGGCGATGCAAATGATTATTTTGGTAAGGGATTATCTGGAGCAAGATTGATTATTTATCCATCGCAAGACGCAGGTTTTGTTCCTGAAGAAAATATCATCATCGGTAATGTTGCATTCTATGGAGCGACAAGTGGCGAAGCATTCATCCGAGGAAAAGCAGGCGAGCGTTTTTGTGTTCGCAACTCGGGAGCAAAAACAGTGGTTGAAGGCGTTGGCGATCACGGCTGCGAATACATGACAGGAGGAAGAGTTGTAATTCTTGGTGACACAGGAAGAAATTTTGCAGCAGGAATGAGCGGCGGCATTGCTTATGTGTATGATGTTAATGCAAAATTCGCTTCTATGTGCAATAAAGAAATGGTTGATCTTGATGCTGTTGACGAAGAAGATGCACATGAACTGAAAGACATGATACAAAAGCATTATGCTTATACAGCAAGCACAGTTGCAAAATTTGTACTGGATGATTTTGATAACCAATTGAAAAGTTTTGTAAAAGTTTTTCCAAGCGATTACAAGAAAGTTTTGTTGCAGAAAAAGATTAGCGTGAAAACCAATTAAATTAATAATTGATAATTAGTAATTAAGCAAGAATGTTCGATTAAAAGAAATCGTACATCCAACATCGTAAATCGTAAATTGAAATGGGCAAACCAACGGGTTTTTTAGAATTTACAAGAGAGCTTCCGGGCAAGCGCCCTGTGAGTGAGCGCAGGAGCGACTATAAAGAATTTGTGCAATCTTATGCACCTGAAAAATTAAATCAACAGTCAGCACGCTGCATGAATTGCGGCATACCATTTTGCCATCACGGATGTCCGTTGGGCAATGTGATCCCCGAATTTAATGACGCTGTTTATCGCAAACAATGGAAAGAAGCCTACGATATATTATCATCAACCAATAATTTTCCAGAGTTCACGGGGCGTATATGCCCTGCACCATGCGAAACGAGCTGTGTGCTTGGCATCAATCAGCCAGCAGTTACTATTGAAGAAATTGAAAAGCATATCATAGAAATCGCTTTTGAAAATGGTTTCGTGAAGGCAAAGAAACCAAATATAAAAACCGGGAAAAAAGTTGCTATTGTCGGCTCCGGCCCTGCCGGATTAGCAGCCGCCGCACAACTAAATTATGCTGGTCACACAGTAACTGTTTTTGAAAGAGATGATGCTCCCGGCGGTTTATTGCGTTATGGCATCCCTGATTTCAAATTGGAAAAATGGGTGATTGACAGAAGGATCAAATTGATGGAAGAAGAGGGCGTGATCTTTAAGTGCAATGCAAATGTGGGAGTGAATATTGGCATCAATGATCTCTTGAGAGAGTTTCAAGCCATTGTGCTGGCGGGCGGTTCAACCATTCCAAGAGAATTGAGCATTCCGGGCAGGGAACTGAAAGGCGTTCATTTTGCAATGGAATTTTTAAAGCAACAAAATAAAAGAGTTGGCAATAAAACAGTTGAGGGAGAAGACATTTTTGCAACAAATAAAAACGTTGTGGTAATCGGCGGTGGTGACACAGGCAGTGATTGCGTCGGAACTTCGAACAGGCACAAAGCAAAATCAATCACACAATTTGAATTACTACCAAAGCCACCGGAATTAAGAACGGCTCACATGCCTTGGCCAACTTACCCAATGGTGATGAAAACATCTTCGTCTCACGAAGAAGGCTGCGACAGAGATTGGGCCATAGCCACCAAAGAATTTATTGGCGACGGAAAAGGAAATTTAAAAGCATTGAAAATAGTGAACCTCGAATGGAAATTTACTGAGGACGGCAGACCGGCACAGTTTGTTGAAGTGCCTGGGACTGAAAAAGAAATTCCTTGTGAACTGGCATTATTGGCAATGGGTTTTGTTCACCCGCAACATGAAGGTGTCGTAAACCAATTGGAAATAGAACTTGATAATAGAGGAAATGTAAGGGCAACCGAAAAAGACTATCAAACAAATATTGCCAAAATATTTACGGCAGGTGATATGCGCCGCGGGCAATCCTTGGTGGTTTGGGCAATTAGCGAGGGAAGAGAATGCGCCAGAAAAGTTGACGAACATCTTGTTTCTTACTCAATGTTGGAGGCAAAAGATGAAAGCATGATAGAGATATAACGAAAAAATATAATAAAATAAAAAAGCCATTCTTTAGAAGAATGGCTTTTTTGTTTGTCTAAAATTATACTCCATAAATTAAATATTAATCAAATAAATACATCAAAAACCATTTTATATTAT
>CAIYPC010000353.1 GCA_903927975.1 uncultured Bacteroidota bacterium
CAACTGCCCAGAAAAATAATTTTCTTTTTATGCCAGTTTGCTCAGCGCCTTTTGCCATGATGCGCTCATACACTTTTTCCAAAAGACGAGGCACTGTTGTAAAAATATCAGGTTTCACTTCCTGTAAATTCACAACAATCGTGTCCATGCTTTCAGCAAAATAAATGCTGTAGCCACTGAACATATAAACGTAGCTCACTACTTTTTCAAAAATGTGATTGAGTGGCAAAAAACTTAGCGCTTTACTTGATGGATTATCTTCAAACGGAAAACTTTCTTTTGATAAGAAAATGCAACTGACAATATTATTATGGCTGAGCATCACTCCTTTTGGCACGCCCGTGGTGCCTGATGTGTAGATGATTGTGACGAGGGAATCGCTTGTTACTTTTTGTTTTGATGCTTCCACGTTTGCAATCGCTTCTTCATTAAGAGGTGCTAATAGTTTTGTCCAGTGGTTGGCATTTGGAATTTCATTGAAAGTATAAATATCTATTAGCGAAGGAATTTTATGCTGAAGGCTTTTTATCTTTTCAAGCAATTCTTCACTGCTAACGAAAACATATTTTACTGTCGCATCATTAAAAATAAATTCAATTTCATTTTGGCTCGTTGTTGGATAAATCGGAACGAGTATTGCTCCAGATTGTTGAACAGCCATATCTGCAATTAGCCATTCTGCACGATTATTTGCAATGATTGCAATCTTATCCCTATTCTCTGTTGTCATATCATTTCCAGAGACACCGAGTTGCAAAAGCCCTGCGGTGAGGCGGGTTACATTGTCCTGAATTTCTTTGGTGCTATATGCTCTCCATTTGCCATTTTCTTTTCCGGCAACCATATCGTCTTTAGGAAATTTTTCCAACTGATAAGCAACGCAATCGAACAATCTTTTAGGCTCTGTCATGTGGTGAATTGTGAATAGTGAATTGTGAGTGGTGAATAAATTCTTGATGTTTTGTAAGCCGATCGTGTGATAATCGTCTATTCACAATTCACCATTGACAATTCACCGTTTCACCCAGAAAAATTAGGTAAAAAATAAATAACAACAAATAAAAATAGCGAGACTATTTTATAGGCGATTGATAATACTGCCCTTCGGGTAATTTGAAAATCCTTCCTTTTTGAAACGCGATGAAGCGATTGTATTCATCAGCATGTGTGCTGCTCCACACCTGAAATTGTGCGAGGTTTTGTGCTGATCCGAAAAGCCACTGATTATATGCATTGAACAATCCTTCTTTTAATAATTGGCGATGATAATCGAACAATCGAAAGGGGAATGCAATCACGGGCTTGTCAAACCAAGCCAAAATAAATTCCGTGCGCAAGACGGTGAGCGCTTCTGCACTTACGCCGTTCGCAATGGCGTTGGCGTGATTGTTCATCTCATTAATAAATGCAGACTCAAAAGCATTTTTTGTATTTTGATTTTTTAGCAGCACGGCATCAGCAAAAATCTTTTTGTATTCTTCGGAAATAATGTCTTTCATTTCAGCAGTGCGTGTGCTATAGCTTTCAATATTTACAAAAATTTCGCCGTAAAGCACGCACCAAATTTTGTTATTTCTTGTATAATAATATCTGCTTGCATTGTAATAGTTCGTTGAAAAACTTGGATCTACTTCAATACCTTTTTCCCATTCTTTAATAGCTTCGTTGCCATTACTGGTTCCAAGAACTTCTGCATATTCATTATGCAGAACGCCACTTTTCGGAAATTTTTTCAAACCTTCTTTGTACATCTTTGCGCATTCCTTTCTTTCCTCAGTGCCTTTGTAAACCATGCCGAGAATTTGAAAGCTTTGCACATCTGCGTCAGGTCGCTCTGTTAAAGGTTTCGCAATGGCGAGCGATTTTTCATAATTTCTATCAAGATAATAAGAGAAAGCGAGATCTTTAAGCAGCTCGATATTTTTTGGTTCTTGCTGCAATGCACGATTCAGCACAACGATTGCATTGGTATAATCGCCCTGACGAATAAATGTTTTTGCTGTTTCATCAAGTGTTTTGGCATCTTGCTGTTGAGCGAAAGAATATGTCGCTAACAATGTAAGAAGGAAAAGAGATAATATGATTTTCATAATTGCCAAAGATAGCGGTGAATGGTGAAATAGTGAATGGTGAATAACGCAATATTAACGTGAAATGCGATTTATGCGGTGCTGTAACGTATAAGAACTAATTCACCTTTCACCATTGACCATTCACTTTAAATCAAATGTGTCAACAATCCATCCCTCAGTTTTGGTTCGAACCAAGTACTTTTTGGCGGCATAATGTTGCCACTATCGGCAATATCAATCAACTGTTGCATGCTAACGGCATGAAGGCTGAATGCCACTTTCATCTCGCCGCTGTCAACACGTTTCTGCAATTCATCGGTGCCGCGAATGCCACCTACAAAATCAATACGCTTATCAGTGCGCACGTCTTTTATCACTAAAATTTTATCAAGAATATTTTTTTGAAGAATAGAAACATCAAGAATGCCAATCGGATCGCTTTCATAAGTTCCTTCTTTTGCAACCAACTTATACCAATCTCCACTCAAGTACATTCCAAATTCATGAAATTGTGTTGGCACAAAAGCATTCTCCACTTTTCCCACAAAAAAATCTTGTTGTAACAGATGCAAAAATTCCTGATCAGTCATCCCGCTCAAATCTTTCACCACGCGGTTATAATTCAATATGCGCAATTGATTGGCGGGAAATAATGTGGTGAGAAAATAATTGCTTTCTTCACTCGCACTTTCTCCCAAAGCCTTGCGAACTTTTGCCGCAGAAGCTGCGCGATGATGACCATCGGCTATATAAGCGTAAGGAACTGTCTCAGAAAAATATGTTGTGATGCGCTGGTTGGTTGCATCATCATTCACTACCCACACAATATGTTTCACATTATCATCTGCAACAAAATCATATTCTGGATGATGACTTGCTTTCCAATCTTCAATTTCTTTATTGAGCCTTTCATTGGTTTTATAAGCCATAAAAACATTGCCAGTTTGTGCGCCGATTGTTTTCATGTGCGTGATGCGATCAAGTTCTTTATCAGGTCTTGTCAACTCATGTTTTTTGATGATGTCATTATCATAATCATCAATGGAACTAACACAAACAAGACCAGTCTGATCTCTTCCATTCATCGTCAACTGATAAATATAATAGCATGGCTTTTCTTCTTTGAATAAAATTTCTTTGTCTTGAAAAGCGATTAAATTTTCTTTTGCTTTATCGTAAACGGCTTGTGAATGCGAATCAATATCCGTAGGCAAATCAATTTCTGATTTGGTGATATGTAAAAACGAATATGCGTTGCCGTTAGCTTCTGTTCTTGCTTCTTCTGAATTCAACACATCATAAGGGCGTGATGCAACTTTCGCTGCAAGCTTCTGCTGAGGGCGTAATGCTTTAAAGGGTTTGATGATTGCCATAAGTATTATTTTATCGCTTCAATTTTATCAATATAAATGTTTATAAGAGCATGAGTTTTTAGCAAATTTTCAGCTTCATGCCAGCAACCTTCAATAATAGAAATAAATTCTTTCATTCTCAGATTGCCAAATTTTATATGAACAATTTTTGGAGGAAATCCATTTGCAAACTAATAAATAAGAAAATCCTTGTCTTTTGCTATAATGCTTAAATCGTTTTTTTTAGCATACATCCATATCTCATCATCACTCCAACTTGCATTGATTGATGATACATGAATAAACCTACTGTTTTGCCATACTTTTATTTTTGCAGGCAGATTGGCATCAATAATGAACTCAGGCATGGATATCTACTGGTTGGTAATGAATTTCTCTTCCGGAAATTTTTGCTGCATATTGAAGACAGGCTGAAATGTCTTCTTTGGTCAATAACGGATATTGTTCAAGAATTTCATCGGCACTATCGCCGGCTCCTAAAAATTCAAGAATAGTTTGAACTGATATGCGCATGTTGCGAATGCAAGGTTTACCATCCAACTGCTGTGAATTAATAGTGATGCGGGTGAGATAATTTTCCATTGTATAAAATTACAATTATTTCTTTCAATGTTTATGTGCAAAGTCTTTCATCAACTCTGTTAGCGCCTGCACACTTTCGAGCGGCAGTGCATTATATAAACTCGCTCTGAAACCGCCGACAGTTCTATGTCCTTTGATGCCAACCATTCCATTTTCTTTGCATTCTGCAAGAAACAGTTTTTCTAATTCAGGGTTATCGATCACGAACACAACATTCATTTTGCTTCTATCTTCCTTGTCAACTTTTGGACGGAAAATTGGAAGGCTGTCCAATGTGTCATATAAAAGTTTCGATTTTATGTCATTCAATTTTTCAATTTCGGTTATGCCTCCCAGTTGTTTCAGCCAGCGAAGTGTGAGCATGCACACATACACTGCAAAAACTGGCGGTGTATTAAGCATCGATCCGTTTTCAATATGGCTTCTATAATCCATCATGCTTGGCAACTTGCGGCTCACTTTGCCAAGAATATCTTTTTTCACAACAACAATATTCACACCAGCAGCGCCAATATTTTTTTGTGCTCCTGCATAGATTAGGCTGAAGCGATTGAAATCAAGCGTTGTGCTTAATATATCGCTGCTCATATCAGCAATCAACGGAACATTGGTTTCAGGAATAGCATGCATCTGCGTTCCCTCAATGGTGTTGTTGGTTGTGTAATGAAAATATTTTGAGGTAGAGGGAATAGCATAACCCTTCGGTATATAAGTATAGTTTCTGTCTTTTGATGAAGCGACCATATCTACATTGCCAAAAAGTTTTGCTTCTTTGATTGCTTTTGTTCCCCATGTGCCACAATCCAGATAAGCCGCAGTTTCATTATCATCCAACAAATTCATTGGCACTTGAAAAAATTGTGTGGACGCGCCACCATGCAAAAACAAAACCTCATGCTCATCATCCAGTTTCATGAGTTCTTTTAATGTTGATATGGCTTCATTCAAAACAGCCTCGAACAAAGACGTTCTATGACCGATTTCAAGGATTGATAATCCCGTGTTATTGAAATCAAGAATTGCATTGCTAGCTTGCTCAAACACTTCTTTGGGCAGCACGCTTGGTCCTGAGTTAAAATTGTGAACCAGTTTGGTTTGATGTAATGTTGACATGAGTGCAAAAATACAAGATCTGTTTGTTGTTTGTAGTTGGTGGTTTGTTGTTCTGCAATTCGAAGTTGGCGATTGAGTTCAGTAACTAGGCCTTTGTTAAGTCGAAAAAATTTAGATCCGAAATATGCAATGAAATCTCAAAGCTCGTAACCACAAACAATAAACGACAAACCAGAAACTCATTCTTCTGTGCGACCTTTTAGCGAAGAGTTTCTCCATTGTTGATTCAGCTCATCAAATTCTTTCAAATCTTCTTCGCTGAAATTCTTGTTGGAAAGATTTTTTAAATCTGGTTGACCAGCATTCACCCATGCCGTGTACCAAAAGCTTGCAACTGCATAAATTGACTGCCGCATTCTGCGCTCAACCATATTGCCCATTTTATTATTATATGCAATGGAATATGCTGCGGAATATTGTTTTATTATTATGCCATTTCTTTCTTCAAATGCAAATTTCTGATCACCGGAAAATTTTTCGCTCAGATCTTTTTCATATTTCAAAACAGTATCGGCTGCTGCTGCACTTTCTAAAACACGTTTCCAAATAAAATCATGTGGATTAGAAATATATTCTGCTTTGCCAATAAAAAAATCCCATTTTTTATCAGCTAATAATTCCGGTATGCGGGATTCCCAAAAGCCGTGAATGCCTTGTTGATTTGTAAGTTGACCGTTGTGATTGCTGCTTGCATGCAATGGCACATGTGCATCTGCAATGTAATGACCCAGTTCGGCGGACAGCTTTAAAATTTTAGTCTGATCTTTTTCTTTGAAAGCTTTTGTCAATCTTGAAAGCATAATATCAACCCACCACGGAACGATGCCATAAGCACGGACACTATCTTCAGAAAATTTCTTTATCGCATCGTCCCATTTGTGAGGAATCCCGTCGTAAGGATATTTGCCATAATGATCGATGTCAATATAATGTCGCGGTCCTTCTGCACTCACCATATATCTTCTTTTATCAGGATCAACTGCATGTTCGCTGATGAAATCAATATTAGGTTTATAGAGAACCATCATTTCAGGAGGCAACAAAAAAACTGCGAAGTAATTTATTTTCTTGTGGGCGAAAAATCCCCAACAAAAAACTTGTTGGAATAACAATAGTAATAATGCAGATAAGAATATTTTTTTCATGATAAGGTTTTTGATAGCTGTGAGCCATGAGCCTGGAGCAAATCTCAGCTCACAACTTATTTAATTTTTTACATATCTACAAGCTAGAAGCTCACAGTCAATAGTTCGAAGCTTCTCCTCAGCTTTCTTCAATATCCGTCACTCCACCAGAAATTGCAAACTTCATTGCATCCGATGAGCTAATATCAGACAAAACTCTCACTCTTTCTTTTTTCACAAAATATAAATTCCCTGCGAATGCATAAGACTGTGGCACGTAAACAGCCACAAAATCCTGCAAGCCAAATTCATTTAGTTCTTCTTGTGTTATGAAGCCAACTCTCCAAACATCATTCGATTCAATGCTCACTAAAACAGCTTTATCGAATTTGCGCTTGTTGCCCGCAAAAGCTTCAAAAAAATCTTTTAATGTGGAGTAGATAATTTTTATGCCCGGTGTTTTTTCCAATATCTTATCAAACAGCTCAACCAATTTGCTCACGATAAATGACGATGAGATATAACCAACTAAAAGAACAATCACAACAACAACTATAAAGCCCAGTCCCGGTATGCGTTTTGGAAATCCGAACTCATCAACGCCAAGCCACTTAGGGAAAATTTTATGAATGAAGTTTGGTAAAATGCTATCGATCCAATCAAACAAAGAAGTGACAGCAAAAATGGTGATTGCAATGGGCGCGAGAATGATAAGCCCTTGTAAAAAATATTGAAACAGCTTGCGTAGAAATTGCCTGAATTTCATCAATAGTAGTTTGGCTTGTCAAAAATAATCATTAGGAAGGCTTGTGCAATATTATTATTAAGGTGTGAGGTCTAGGAGGAAAGTTGAAAGTGATAAGTTGTAAGTTTTTAAAAAGGATTTTAAAGCGCAAGATGAAGTTAACTTAAAGCTCATGCTTTGCTCTCTCGGTCTTCCCAGCCGCTCATCCAAAATTAGAGCCGTGGATAAAAATTAATAGAAATTCTTTCAGGAAACTTTGGTAACAAAAAAAGTTTCCATAGTTTTTCGCTCGTTTTTAAGTGTAATATGGAAAATAAAGAAAGAATACTAGAAAAGGCAACTGATTTATTCATGCGCTATGGAATACGTTCGGTGACGATGGATGAAATTGCTGCCCAGCTTGGCATTAGCAAGAAAACAATCTATCAGTTTTATGCTGACAAGGATGAGATAGTGGAAGCTGTGGTTGGTCAGGAAGTTAAAAGAAATGAGCTTGAATGCGCACATTGTCAAAATGATTCTGAAAATGCCGTGCATGAAATTTTTATGGCAATGCAGCAAACGGAAGAAATGTTGAAAGGGATGAACCCTTTGATTATGTATGATCTTGAAAAGCATCACCCTAAGGCGAGCAAGAAGTTTAAAGATCATAAGCATCAGTTTTTATTCAAGGCAATTAAGGAAAATCTGCAGCGCGGCATTGATGAAGAGCTGTACAGACCGGATATAAATATTGATGTGGTTGCAAAGAACAGGATAGAATCAATTTTCATGGGTTTTAATCCTGATATTTTTCCGCATAGCCGTTACCGTTTGAATGATGTGCTGTATGAAATCGGCTATCTCTTTTTATATGGTATAACAACAATGAAAGGAAGAAAAATGATTGAAAAATATATCCAGAAAAATGTCCAAAAAAATAAACATGGATTGTATGAGTAATATGGGAAAAATAATATTGGCAATTTTGTTTTCAAATGTTTTTGTTGTTGCTTATGCGCAAACAACAACCGATGTGCATCAGTTTTCTATTCAGCAATGCATTGATTATTCGCGTGAGCATAACATGCAGGTGAAAAATGCGATACTTGATTTGCAAATACAGGAGCAAACGAATAAAGGAATTACAGCAGGCGCATTACCAACAATAACTGGTACTGCATCTACAACCGATTATTTTAAAGTGCCTGTTAGCGTAGTCGATGCTGGTTTATTTGGTGGCGCGCCCGGCACTTATCAAGCCGTTAGTTTTCAACTTCAATATAGCGCATCTGCTGCTGTTCAATTGACGCAAACAATTTTTGACGGGCAGGTTTTTGTAGGCTTGCAAGCAAAAAAAACTTCCATCGATTATTATCAGAAGGCAATCGATATGACCCGTGAAAACGTGGGCGTGAATATTTACAAAGTATATTACCAATTGGTGGTTAGCAAAACGCAAATGATTCAGATCGATTCAAATGTGGCAAGAGCAAAAAAATTGCTAAACGATGCAACGGCGATGTACCAAAATGGCTTTCAGGAAAAATTGGATGTTGATAAAGCGACTGTTCAATTAGCCAATCTTCAAACACAGAAAGCATCAACACAAACTAATGTTGATAATGGATATCTCGGCCTGAAATATTTATTGGGCATGCCTGTAAAAGATTCGCTTGTGCTAACAGATAAGTTTACGGAAGATGACCTAAAAAGCGGTGTGCTTGATAATGAGTCTTACAGATATGAAGACAGAAATGATTATCAGAGCTTGCAGCTTTCAAAAAAGCTTGGTGAATACAACGTGAAGCGATACAAGTACAGTTATTTGCCAACTGCAAACCTTAACCTAGTTTATCAAAAAAATGCATACAGCAATAAGTATGATTTTTTTAGCAGAGCGGGCATGTGGTATCCTACTTCTTATGGAGGCATCAATATAAATGTTCCCATTTTTAGTGGCTTTGCGAAAAATGCAAATCTCAAAAAAGCAAGATTGCAATTGCTGCAAACGCAAAATCAGGTGGAGAACCTAAAAAATTCTATTGATAATGATGTTGTGCAATCGCAAAATAAATTCCGCACAGATATTAGTACAGTTGATTTTCAAAGGAAAAATATGGAACTCGCGGAATCTGTTTACAATCAAACAAAAAAGAAATATGAATCTGGTCTTGCTTCAAACACCGATATCACCAATGCACAAACTGATCTGATAACGGCACAAACCAATTTCATCAATGCATTATACGATGCAGTGCTTGCAAAAGTGGATTATCAAAAAGCAACCGGCAAACTCAAATATTAATCAACTGACCAAAAAAATAGTATAATGAAAAGAATAATGAACATCGTGGTGGCGGCAGAAATTATGTTTCTCGCTTCTTGTGGTGCAGGCGCTTCAACAGATTCAAAATCTGAATTGTCAGCAAAAAAAGCAGAGCTTCAAAAATTAAAAACTGATCAAACAAAGATCAATGATCAGGTCACAAAATTGGAAGCGACAATTGCAAAGCTCGATCCTTCAACAGCCACGGCTGAGAAACCAAAACTAGTGGGAGTAACAACAATCGCAACTTCAAACTTTGATCATTATATCGATTTGCAGGGAAGAGTGGATGCTGTGAATATTTCATACATCGCGCCGCGTAATGGAACCGGCGGCGTTGTAAAAGGAGTGTTTGTAAAGAAAGGAGATTTTGTAAAGAAAGGACAATTGCTTTTGCAATTGGATGATATCATTGCGAAACAAACTCTACTTGCATCAGAGCAAACTTTGGCTGCGACAAAAGCTCAGTTAGACTTGAACAAAGACCTATACAAAAGAAGACAGAATTTATGGAGCCAAGGAATAGGAACTGAAGTTGATGTGATCACTGCAAAAACAAATGCTGAAAATTTTGAGGCGCAATATAACTCACAACTAGAAAATTTAAAAAACGCACAGCAACAGGTAAATTTTACTTCGGTTTACAGTGGTGTAGATGGCGTTGCAGATGATGTGAATATAAGAGTGGGTGAAATGTTTACAGGAGTTGTAAGTGGCAATCCACCGGCTCCGCAAATTAAAATCGTAAACAACAATAATTTAAAAGTAACTGCGCAGGTTCCTGAAAATTATCTTGGACGCGTGAAAGTTGGCAACCATGTTGTCATCAATTTTCCTGACATAAATAAAACAAGTGATGCGGTTATTACAGTTGCAAGTCCGCTGATTGATAATAATAGCAGAAGTTTTTATATAGAAGCTAAAATACCTTCCAGCAAAGATTTTCATCCGAACCAAATTGCATTGGTGAAAATTCAGGATTTCTCAATAAAAAATACGATTACGATTCCGGTGAATACGCTACAGAGCGATGATAAAGGAAAATTTGTGATGGTTTATTCAAAAGAATCCGATAGAACAGTTGCTAAGAAAAGATCAGTGGTGATTGGAGATTTTTATAATGATAAACTGGAAATAAAAAGCGGATTGAAAGAAGGCGATACAATTATTACTGATGGCTTTCAGGGATTGTATGACGGACAGTTGATCACTACGGAGGGAAAGTAAGAGGCGGCGAGCTATTAGCTACGAGCTATGAGAAAGGCTCATGGCTTTCAAGCCAAAATTTTATTCTGCAGCAATGCGGAAATGGCTATAAAATATTTTAAACTAATTGTATGAGCGCGTTAGAAAATTTAAATAATAAGTTCAAGGAGTTTAAACCTACTTCATGGAGCATAAGCAACAAAACAGCTATTTATTTAGTGATGTTGTTTGTGAGCATTTGGGGCGTTTACAAATTTGTATCACTTCCTAAAGAACAATTTCCAGATATTGTAATTCCAACTATTTATGTTTCGACTACTTATTTTGGTAACTCTCCGAAAGATATGGAAAACCTTGTAACAAGGTTCATTGAAAAGCAAATCAAAGGTATCACCGGAGCAAAAATCAATAAATTCACAAGCACGTCGCAACAGGATTATTCAGCAATCATTGTTGAATTTGATACGGAAGTAAAAACAGAAGTCGCGCTTCAAAAAGTGAAAGATGCGATTGATAAAGCGAAGCAAGATCTTCCAACAGATCTTACAGTAGAACCAACTGCGCTTGAAGTAAATCTGAGTGATCAACCGATTATGTATGTGAATTTGAGTGGTGATTATGATCTGCAGCGACTGAAAAAATATTCCGATGATCTGAAAGATAAGCTGGAAGATTTATCTCAGATAAACAGAATAGATGTTGTGGGTGCGCCTGAGCGCGAATTCCAGATTAATGTAGATAATTATCGCATGCAGAGTGCAGGTATCACATTCGATGATATCGCCAATGCGGTGAAGAATGAGAACCTCGATATCTCTGGAGGTTTATTGGATGTTGGGAATATGAAACGCACGCTTCAGCTGAAGGGCCAGTTGAAAACAGCTACTGATATTTCTGGGATTGTTTTGCGCAATGCAACGGGCACGCCTATCTATTTAAAAGATATTGCTGTTATAAAAGATACAACGAAAGAAAAAGAAAGCTATGCACGGCTTGATGGTAAAAATGTGGTTACACTAAATATCATTAAGCGCAGTGGCGAAAATCTGATTGAGACCAGCGAGGCTGTACAAAAAACAGTTGATGAGGCAAGAGGTGTTTTATATCCGAAGGATTTAAAAGCAATTGTTACCGGCGATCAAAGCGTTAAAACAAAATCTTCTTTTAAAGATCTTGTCAACTCAATTGTTATCGGCTTCATACTTGTGTTGATAGTCCTTATGTTTTTTATGGGCGTCACCAATGCATTCTTCGTTGCGCTCTCAGTGCCGCTGAGTATGTTTGTTGCATTTGTGTTTTTGCCTGCCGCAGATTTAATAATAGGAACGCATGTTACATTAAACTTCATGGTATTGTTTTCACTGCTGTTTGCATTGGGAATAATTGTTGATGATGCCATTGTGGTTATTGAAAATACGCATCGCATATTTGTTGAAGGCGCAGGAAAAATAGGTGTGAACGTAGCAGCAAAAATGGCCGCAGGCGAAGTGTTTGTGCCGGTGCTTGCAGGAACATTGACCATGCTTGCGCCATTCTTTCCATTACTATTTTGGCCAGGCATTATCGGTAAGTTTATGGTTTATCTGCCAACGATGCTGATCTTCACACTCGCAGCATCTTTAATTGTGGCGTTTATTATGAACCCGGTTTTTGCGGTTGATTTTATGAATCATCCGGAAGGAGAAAAGGAACCTAAAAGTGCCATCTTTAAAAAACCATATTTCTGGATTGTAATTGTTTTTGGTATTCTTTTAGATTTGGTTGGGGCAACATTTCTTGGCAACCTGCTCATCTTTTTTATGTTGCTTGTTTTGCTGAACCGTTATGTATTGGATGGTGCCATTCATTCTTTTCAAAATAGAGCTTTGCCTTGGATAATGGGCCATTATGAAAGCCTCTTGCGATGGGCTTTGAAAGGATGGAGACCCGTGCATTTATTGCTTGGCACTTTTGGATTATTGATTCTCTCTTTTATGATGTTCAGCGCATCAGTTTCCTCAGGGAGGGTTGGTGTTGTTTTCTTTCCGAAAGCAGATCCAAACCAGATTTTTGTATATCTGAAATTACCTGTTGGAACCAATGTTGATTATACAGATTCAATAACAAGAGTATTGGAAAGCCGTGTTGATAAAGTGATTGGTGTTGATAGCGGAAGAAAAAATCCGATTGTAGAAAGCGTGATTAGCAATGTTGCTATTGGCGCAAGCGATCCTGCAACAGGAGATAGAAGCACAAGAAGCGAATTAGGAAGAGTAGAGGTATCTTTTGTTGAATTTGAAAAACGAAATGGTGTTTCAACAAAACCTTATCTCGACAAAGTGAGAGCAGAAATGAAAGGCATCCCTGGTGCAGAAATAAGTGTTGATCAGGAAAGCGGTGGCCCTCCCACTGATCCTCCCATCAATATAGAAATTGCCAGCGAAAATTTTGATGATCTGATCAAAACAGCAAGCTCTTTAAAAAATTATTTGGATTCAATACAAGTTCCAGGCGTTGAAGAACTGAAAATGGATATTGATCTCACCAATCCGGAAATTACGCTTACTGTTGACCGTGAAAGAGCATTGATAGCAGGAATTTCTTCTGGTCAAATCGGGCAGCAGATAAGAACGGCTTTATTTGGTAGAGAAGTTTCTAAAATAAAAGAAGGGAAAGACGAATATAAAATACAGTTGCGCAATAATGAATTGCAGCGTCAGAGCCTGACGAACTTGTTGAATATGCGGATCACGTTCAGGGATATTGCTGCTGGTGGTGCTATAAAAAGTATTCCGATCAGTGCGCTCGTGAAAGTGGAGCCAACAAGCACATTGGGAAGTGTGAAACGAAAAAATCAAAAACGTTTGATCACACTTACTTCAAATGTATTGACAACGAAGGGCTATAATGCTACGGGTGTGAATGTAGAGATTGCAAAGCATATTGCTGATTTTAATAAGAAAGCCGATGGCGTTACAATAAAGCAAACAGGTGAAGGGGCACAACAGGCTGAAACCGGAGCATTCCTTCTTAGTGCATTGGTCATTGCTTTAATGGTGATATTATTGGTTTTGGTAACGCAGTTCAATAGTGTGAGCAAACCAATTATCATCCTAACAGAAATCATTTTTAGCGTGATTGGTGTGTTGCTTGGCTTCACAATAACAGGCATGGAAGTTTCTGTATTGATGACTGGTCTTGGTATTGTCGGTCTTGCAGGTATTGTGGTGAAGAATGGAATATTGGTAATTGAATTTACCGATGAGCTTCGTGCAAGAGGGATGAAAACAAGAGAAGCCGTTGTTCAAGCAGGTAAAACACGTATCATTCCAGTGTTGCTCACGGCAGTCGCAGCAATACTTGCTTTTATTCCAATAGCAGTCGGATTCAATATTAATTTCGTGACCTTGTTTTCAGAATTGAACCCGCATATATTTTTAGGTGGAGACAACGTTGCATTTTGGAAACCGCTGAGCTGGACAATTATTTTTGGTTTGGCATTCGCATTTTTCATGACCTTGTTCATGGTGCCGGGCATG
>CAIYPC010000354.1 GCA_903927975.1 uncultured Bacteroidota bacterium
GTTCAAAAATTAAATACCATAATAAATACATTGGCTATAATTCTAGGCTGGATGAAATGCAAGCAGCTTTTTTAAGGGTTAAGCTAAGGTCACTTGACAATATTAATATTCATAAAAGAAAGCTTGCAGACTCATATTACAGAAACATAGATCCTAAAAAATTTATCCTTCCAAATATTCACAACGATTTTTTTGATGTTTATCACATCTTTAGCCTTATGTCAAATTCAAGAAACGACTTGCGGGAATATTTGGTAAAAAAAGGTGTAAAGACGGAAGTCCATTATCCCATCCCGCCATATAAACAGGATGGGTATAAACATTTATTTGAAGATTGTTATCCCATATCTGATAATATCCATCAAATGGAATTGAGCCTTCCAATCTCTTCATTTCATACTGAAGAGGATATTGAGATTGTTGCGCAGATCCTTAATGATTTTTAACATGCTATCTACAATCGTATTGCTGGGCTTAACTATTAGCTATCGGTTGAAAACACGTCAAATGGATTATCTGTTCAAATTAATAAAAGATAAACTTTTTATAATGGAAATAATAACATGGAAAATCCTACTATTTCAATTATAACTCCATCCTTTAATCAGGGATTATTTATAGAAGAAACGATATTATCAGTAATCGGTCAGGATTATCCAAATATTGAATATATAATCATTGATGGGGGTAGCACAGATAATTCAGTAGATATCATCAAAAAATATGAGGATAAAATTAGTTTCTGGGTATCAGAACCTGATAAAGGTCAACCTGATGCGATCAATAAGGGAATGAGAAAATCTACGGGAGAAATTATCGCCTTTATCAATAGCGATGATTATTATGAGCCGGGAACCTTTCAATTTATAGCAGACGAATATAGGAAAGGGCAAGACTGGATGCTGGGATCAGTGCTTAATTTCAGGATTGAAACAGGTGAATCTTATCTTGTCAAACAAAAAGCTAATTCAAACCTGCTTAGCTGGTTGCTCCGCTATAACCAAAACCACCAGCCTGGAAATTTCTGGAGCAGAAGAGTATTTGAAAAGGTTGGTTTTATGGACGAAACTTTGCAATATGCGTTTGACTGGGACTATTGGTTGCGGATGATAACACAGGGTTTCATCCCAGCAGTTTTTAATGATAGGACACTGGCAAGGTTCAGATTGCATAATGAAAGCAAGACGGTTAAATTCTGGTCTAAATTTAATAAGGAATATGTTTTCCTTATCAACAAATACAAAACACAATTGCCAGATGAGGAAATAGCTCAAGCCGATAGAGAGGTGAAGAAATTGCTGCTCAATGAAAAAATTGTGTCGGGCAGGATTGAAAGCATCAATGGAAGGTTCAAAGAATCCCTTTCATATTTTAAAGCAGCATTCCAAATTTCGCCTTTTATTATACTCACTCCCAGGTTCTTGTTTGAATTTTTTAAGGCGATGGTTTATATGCCTGCAAGGAAAAAGATTGGTTGAAATTATTTATGCGGATTGCAATTATATCAAGGCCTGGGGACTGTTTCCCAAATATTATATCTCAGGGGCTAGCCAAGATGCTGAGTGAAATAGGCATAGAAAATAAAATATTTTATAATGGCATACCAATGCTGATGAGGTTGTTGCCACTGAGCAAAAAACCAAAAAAATGGCATAACAACCTTCAATTCAGGATTAGGAATAAATTATTTAATTATTCAAAAGATAGAAGTTTAATAAAGGAACTAAATAAGTATGATGCAATTATTTTATCAGAATGTTATCCAAATGCTTTTTGGAAAAATTATTTTGCTATTGAGGAATTGAGAAATTTATACATGGGCAAAATTATTAGTTATACCGAAAGCCCTCTTGATGCAGCGCCATTAAATAAAATAAGGCTTTTGGATAAAGATGATTATGATGAAGGTTTTTATGATTTTAATTTATTCGTTACAGATGTAATGGAAGTTAAAACTAAACTGAACGCAAAGCAGGCTGCCATTGGAACTAATATTGCCCACGATAAAAAACTGCTTCCTATTAAAAAAGAGGAATTTATTGCAGTTGTTGATTTTGCACAACCTGGGTATGAAATGTACAGAGAACAGCAAATTAATACGCTCAAAAATCTGAACATTAAAACTATTATTCTTGAAGGGAGATATCCAATTGAGGAAATTCGGAACATTTATAAACAGGCATCTGCATTTTTTCTTTCTTTTCCTGAGACCTTTGGTCTGCCAATTGCAGAATGTTTGGCTTGTGGCGTTTATGTATTTGCACCAAATAGTTCTTGGCCGATGGCATGGCGTTTAGATGAACAACCAATGCCAATGGGACAGGGTTTATTGCCAGATTGTTTTCAGATTTATCAAAATGAAAATGAGCTCAGAAATAAGCTAATCGGTATGCAGCAAGATTATGATGCAGAGAAAACGCCACTTACAGTTTTTAATATTTTTTTAGACCACTATGCCAGATTTTATTACGGTGATAAAAGTGCTCTTCAATACATAGTAGGGCAGCTTAAATGATATTATAGAATAAAATTCCATTGTCAAAAATTAGCTGCTTATAAAGACGAGTATCTTAAATCCACCAATTTTAAGTTTTCCAGGGCAGAGCGGTTATTTTATAATTCGAAGCTTCTGTTTGCATTATTTCGATGAGAGCCGACCAAAAAATTTGATTAACTACAGGCATAAGGGGAATTGTAAACCTAGGGTTTGTTTATATTGCTAATGACAACAAAAACGGCAATTATAACTGGTATTTCTGGTCAGGATGGAGCTTATCTTGCAGCACTTCTATATAAAAAAGGGTACAGAATAGTAGGCTTTGTTAGAAGCTCCGGAAACACCGATTTAAGAGGGCTCGATTATCTTAATATCAGGGATCAGGTTATTATTGAGGAATGCGATTTATTGGACATTTCTCAAATTATCAAATTACTGTCTCAATACAAACCGAGTGAGATATATAACCTGGCCGCTCAAAGCTCAGTATCATTATCATTTAAGCAGCCTATCGGCACTTTTCATTTCAATACCATTTCTGTATATAATTTGTTGGAAGCAATTAAATTGATAGACAGAAATATTAAATTTTATCAGGCTAGCAGTAGTGAGATGTACGGGAAAGTAAATAGCTTACCCATAACAGAAGATAGTGTGCTTCACCCTGTAAGCCCTTATGCAATTTCAAAAGCATCTGCACATTGGACTTGCATCCACTATAGAGAGAGCTACAATTTATTTGTTTGCTGTGGCATACTGTTCAATCACGAATCTTATTTGCGCAATCCTAATTTCTTCGTAAAAAAAATAATACGCGAAAGTATAAAAATAAGCAGGGGGGAATTAGATAAACTTTTGGTAGGCAATATTGATATCAGCAGGGACTTCGGTTATGCGCCGCTGTATGTGGAAGGAATGTACTTAATGATGCAGTCAGATAAAGCCGCAGATTATATTTTATGTTCAGGAAAATCGGCAAAACTGAGAACTATTATAGAATACATTTTTCAGAAATTATCGATAGATAAAAACCGGTATCAAATATCTAATGAATTGTATCGTCCTAATGATATCGAAGATATTTTTGGAGACTCATCAAAGGCAAAGCAATTGTTGAGCTGGGATTATTCACTGGGTGTTGAAGAAATGCTTGATCTGCTACTAGCTGAAGAATTAAAGAACACTCATTTATAGCAAAAGGCAATCAAACTGCTAAAGTTTTCCTTTTGACATTACAAATTTTGTGCACTTGCAATTGATCATAATTCAATATTGGAGTAATTGAA
>CAIYPC010000355.1 GCA_903927975.1 uncultured Bacteroidota bacterium
CTGACTAGGCTACTCAGAAGCATCAGGCTTTAATTTCTTATCTTGCAAAATGCATTCGCGTTCTTCATTTCCTGACCAAAAAATGATTAATTTCAGCTCAGAAATAATATCAGGATATTGTTTAGATAAATTATCTAAAATCGTTAAGGAGAATGCTTTAACGGCGACGGGAATTTCATTTGATTGAATATAGCCGAAACAAATATCCATCAACTTTCCATGATATTTTTTGGGTATTTCCACATCTTGCAAAAGCCTTACCGTATTCCTTATCACCGCATCGTGAATCCCTTTTTTCTGCAAATTATTTATCAGTGGTTTAAAATATGGAGCGATTAATTGAGGATGATTTCTTACACAATAGCTCATCGGCCACGCGGCTCGTTGAACGATCCGATATTCGCTATTGAAAAATAAATCCATCAGTTCAGCAAAACGTTCTTTGTTGCTGCCGATATATTGAACAATTTTATCGCATTGTTTTTTTGAATGTTCTTTGGCAAGTGCGGCTTTAATATCCATCCGGATTATTATTGAATTTGAAATCTTGAAGTTGCGAAAGGGATTAAGGAGGTTGCTATTTAAGAGAATCGATAATTATTTTTCTGAAATGCCATAGGGAAAATATGATCCCGACAATCACTAATAGCGCAATAAAAGTTTTTGTTTTTTTAATGGATTCATTCTTCTTTAAATAAGCAATTCCGGTTTTTTCTATGCTGCAGATAGCATTGTTTTTTTGATTTTCTTCAGAGATTCCCTGAGAGCCCAGCAGGAGGTGACCGTTATTTTTTGATACGATGAATTTTTTATCGCAGAGATCTGTGATTGCCTCTTTGAGTGATTGCAGTGAGATCATGGAAGAATCGTTGCTCCAATAATTCATCACATGATGATAGATATGAACATCAGCAACTTTTTTTTCGCTTAAAAATTGCAGAAAATTAACCTGAAATTTTTTGATATCTCGGTCTTTAGAAGACATTTTGATTGGTTTGGGTTGAATAAGGTTTCTACATTCGTTGGTAAACAAAAATAGCCTTTTTTTAACCCAGTCAAAAAAACAAGAAATTTGGCAGTTGGGGATCGTGCGACTAATTAATTACTTCAATTTCTGAAGCGCAGACCTGCGGGAAAGGTTTGGTGCTGACTTCTTCAACTTTTACAAACCGATTTAATCCATCGTAATAAACGATAAGCTCTTCATTTATTTCTGGAAGTTTTTTTGCTCGAAATGAGAATACTTTATTTTCATCTTTTGTTTTAAGAATAATCTTAAAATATTTCATTTTCATGCTACTAAGTTTTAAAAGGTTGCGGATCTTAATCAGAGTGTTTTAAGAAACGACCGTATAATTTGAATATTGCTTTGCATGGATATAAAGCTGATTTTAAAGGTAACTATTTTCTTATAATTAATATTATGTTAAATAGATGCTTCAATCCCACAGGCACACTGTTTATGTATTGTTTTTTTTGCTCTGCTGCTGTGAATACAAAATACAATCCTTATGTGTATCTTAGGAAGTAAATGAATCAAAATGACAACCAAAAACGTTTCTATCGAAAAAGAATTTTTCCATTTTGACGAAGGTGTTACATCACGAGTTATCAATCCGAGACATATAGAAATTTTCAGCACTCAGTTAAACCTAAATATAGAACCTGGCGTTCATAAATTCACTTCCAATTATGATATTGAAATATACCCAATGACGGACACGGCGAATGTGTTCTGCAATATAAAAACAAAACTCATATTGAATTTTGGGCTGACCAATCAAGCCGAATTTAGTTCCTACCAATTTGCCGAAACGTTGCTTTATCATGTGCTATCACAAAGAGAATTTATGGTTCTTTTGCTGCGCCAAGAAATGATTAACAATTTAGCGGTTACCGATTTGATTTATAGGATAAGCCCTCAAAAAATATA
>CAIYPC010000356.1 GCA_903927975.1 uncultured Bacteroidota bacterium
AATATTTTTTATCTTTTTCAGGAACAGGCATAGCTGGCATTTGATATAATTGGCCTTGTAAACTTTTTGAACCAAGAATTTCAAATCGAGAAGCCTCGAACAAAGAAATACCTGAATATGCAAACAAACGGATGGTTGCAAGATTTGATTTTGCCGGACTTGCTTGCAATATCATGCGCAATTGTAGTTTGTACCAGTCCGTTGCTACTGTGGCATCATCTTTTGAAAGAGGGATAATCTTAATCGCATCTGGCAGTTTCCCGTTGGGGGATTTTTGACAACCCGAAAAAAACAAAAATGATGCAAGCAACAAAAAAATTGAAACCTGTCCCAAATATTTCACATGGAAAAATTTGGCGTTAGCGTTAGCCTGGTTCATAAATAATTAATGTTTAAGGATGAAAAAATTTCATTTAGTTAGACCGTAATAAAACTATTCAATCAATCAAGATTTATAAAGCAGGAGTTTTCAGTTGGCGAAAATCGAAGGATAATTTGCAGAAATGAGCGGGCAGATGTAATAACAGTTCTTATCGTTTGTCAACTGCTCAATGAATTCAACAAGTAGTTTCCACAACTGCCCTGCTGCTCATTATTAATATTTATATTACAGTACAAAAATTATTTTCGTTAAATCGGTTCTGATTTTTTAACTCTTATCACCTAACGAATATGCTGCGGGATAAAAAAATAGTTATCATCTTAACAAGCATGTTCTTCAGCTCAATCTGTTTTGCCCAACATCCCGATCCAAAAGCGATAGATAGTTTAAAAAAACTTTTGGTATCAACACATGGCATCCAACGAATAAATAATTTGAACGCTCTTGCAGAAGAATATTGGTGGCCTCCGAAGACACAGACCGCTACTATTGATTCATTGGCTGGACTGGCGCTGAACGAAGCAATTAAAGAAAATTATTTGCCGGCCATCGCCACATCCAATATGCTTTTGGGGGTTGCAGAAATTTTCAGGAACAATCTTTCAGGTGGTGAAAAATATTTAAGACACGCGTTGGGTATCTATCAGAATCTAAACAGCGATGGTTTGGGCTGGTGCTATCTGTGGCTTGGGCAATCATTGTATTACCAAAATAATTTTGATGAAGCCCTAGTTTGCTATTTTAAAGCTCTTCCTTTCTTAGATAAGACCAGAGATTTCGAGGCGAAAGGCAAAGCCTGGACATGGATGGCATTTATATATGCAGCTCTGGGAAATTATGACAGCAGCTTTTATTATTGCAGCCAAAGCTTATTGCTTAGACAGAAAATGAGTGACCATGTTTGCGTGACCGCATCGCTCACCAATATGGGGCAATTATACAAAGCAGCAGGGGATTATGAAGATGCACTTGACTATTATAAGCAGGGCTTTCGTTATGCAAACATACATGGTGTCGATCTTTACACAGCCAACTGGGCCTATCTTGGACCAATGGGGACAATCTATTTATTAATGAATGCCCTGGATTCATCTTATTATTTTGTTCAAAAGGCATTTCAGCTCAATCCAACTAACCAAATGGTCCGCATTAGTTTCGGCGAAACATTATTAGCTAAAAATCAGCCTGATTCAGCATTGAAATTCTTTCTTGAATGGCTTGATGAATTTCGGAAAGGCAATGACAAATGGGATCTGATGCGCGTCACAATGGACATTTCAAAATCTTATGAAAGAAAGAATGAAATGCGCACAGCGCTCAAGTATGCTCTTGAGAGCTATTCCCTTGCTCAAAAAGCGAAAGCCAGACATTATTTGCTGGATGGATATTCACACCTTTCCAAAGTTTATAAAGATCTCTCTTTGAACGACAGCGCTTATTTTTTTCTAGCGCAGTACACAGCACTGAAGGATTCTATTTTGAAAAATCAATTCCTATGGAAACTCTCCAATTATAAGAAACAGGAGGATTTTAAAAAACAAATGGATCAGCTTGCATCTCTAGGTCAAGAGAACAAAGAAAAAGAAAAAGAGCTGAAGCAAAAAACTTTACTGCAATCTATACTTGTTGTATGTCTTCTTATTGTCGGGCTGTCAGGTTTTATTTTTTACAAAAATCTTGCGCTCAAAAGAAAAAACGAAAAACTTGAAAGCATGCGCAAGCAGGCGGAGCTTCAACATCACGTTACAGATCTTGAAATGCAGGCGCTTCGTGCACAAATGAACCCACATTTTATTTTCAATTGTCTTAGTTCAATCAATCGTTTCATTTTTAAAAATGAAACAGAAGCAGCTTCTAATTATTTGACTAAATTTTCTCGCCTAATAAGAATGGCATTGAACAATTCAAAAAAACCCTTTATCAGCATTGAAGACGAACTAGAAATGCTCACTCTCTATTTAGATCTGGAGAAGCTGAGATTTAAAGATTCTTTCGATTATAAAATCAATCTAATTAA
>CAIYPC010000357.1 GCA_903927975.1 uncultured Bacteroidota bacterium
TGTTAAACATTTATCATCTTTGAGAATTTTAAATAATATAAAAGCTGAAACAGCAAATTATTAATTATTGTTGAATCATCCAATAATTTTTTCCATTCTCCAAATTCAGTGATGCTGTTACCCAAGAAAATGATTTTGTTTTTTGTTATCGGCTCCTTACTGAAAAGGGCTAATCTTTTTTGATGATATTCTTTTGCATATTGAATGGTATCATAAATTTTATTTTGTCCATACATAATAATCGAAGCCAAACTAAAAATAATTACAAAAAGAAATTTCATCATGTTGATATTTTAAAATGGTGAATGGTCAATAGCAAGCTAACCACTGGCCACTTACTACTTACTACTTATCCCTCGCAGCCCCTATCTCCTCACAGTTAGATGCAAAAAATTCATCTTCCAGCCTTCTTCTGTTTTTCTGAAAGTTGCACTTTCAACCCAGTCAAGGCTTTCTTTTGATGAGTCTTTAAAAATAAAATCAGCATGGTTTAAATACGTCATGTCGCCGGACATGTTGTCAACATATATTTTAAAGCTGTCCAATTTATATTTAACTGTGAATGGAATATGCCTTCTTATATTCTTGAACGCACTGTCGTTGTTCCAAATGCTTCCGTCTTCATAAAGAATAAAATCATCCGTGGTAAGAGATTTCAATTTTTCAAAATCTTTATTCTCGATACCTTCAAAATAACTTGTCACTACTTTTTTTAATTTTTCAGGATCGTCTGTTGATTTATTTTGGCTGCAATTACTGAAAAGTCCAATGACTAATAATAGTCGCAGAATGGTATTTATTTTCATGTTAGTTTAATTTTAAAAAATCATTCATTACAAAACTATCGTTTGAGCGTGAAAGAAAATGTGCAGAAATGCTCAAAATGGAAGCAGTTCGCTCGTGTACTGCTATGATAATCGGTAAAATCGAAAATTGTAATAATTGGTACATTGCAATAGATATTTTGCATTAATAAGATAAACCAATAAAATCTCATGTACTTTACCCGCCTGCCAGATAATACCAAGCCGGGGTTTGACGAACAACTGCATTTCAGCAAATTCAAAAAAAACAATATCATATTTAATGCCGTGAGCAGCTATAGCCATTGCGATTATCATGTGGGTTGCCTTTCTTTTAAAACTGTTTTAAGTGGGGAAGAATGGTATGGCATCGACAATTATAGACTTGCAATCCGACCAGGGCAATTCCTGATTTTAAATGATGATCAAACATATTCCTGCGCCATTGAGAAAGGTGAAAAAACAAAAGTCCTATCTATCTTTTTCAAAAAAGAATTTGCTTCTTCTGTATTTCAGGATATACTTCACCGTGAGGAAATATTGTTGGATAATCCAATCGTGATCGACTCAAAAACACTTGAATTTTTTCAAACACTTAATAATATCGATTCAACATTGCAGATACAATTATCCAATCTGATTTCTTCTCTAAATAATAACGGATATGATAGTTGCATGGTGGATGAACAGCTTGTTTTTTTATTGCAGCATTTAATCCAAAAAAATAAATCAGAAATCAAACGCACAAAAAATGTAAGTGCAATCAAACCAAACACAAGAATGGAAATATATAAGCGATTATGTATCGCCAAAGATATTTTGCATTCTTCTTATATGGACAAGCCTGATTTGAATGCAATCAGCAAAACGGCGTGCTTATCTGTTCCTCAATTAATCAGACAATTCAAATATGTTTTTCATGCAACTCCTCACCAATATCTTTTAAAGATTAAGCTGAAACGAGCCATTGCATTATTGAAGCACTCTGATAAACCTATCCATCAAATAGCTTGGAGCAGCGGGTTTGAAAATGTAAGCGCTTTCTGTCGTGCATTCAAATTAGAATATGGCACGCAACCTAATAGTTTCAGAAAAATAATTTGAATTTTAATCAAAAATTTTTAAGCAATCGCAATGAATAAAACATCAATTTCAAATTTTAATATTTGCAACGCAATTGGCAACACACCCATAGTTAAATTAAATAAAGTTGTTCCTGAAAATTGCGCTGATATTTTTGTGAAGCTTGAATATTTTAATCCAACAGGTTCTTACAAAGACAGAAAAGCATTAGCCATTATTGAAGAAGCCGAAAAAAGAGGCGAGCTGAAAAAAGGAATGACTGTCATTGAATCTACAGCCGGAAGTACCGGAACTTCACTTGCATTGATCTGTTCAATCAAAGGATACCCTTTAAAAATAATTACCTCAGATGCATTTGCAAAAGAGAAGCTGCAATCCATGCGATTGTTTGGTGCAGAATTGGAAATCATTTTAAGCGATGGCGGAAAAATTACTCCCGACCTCATCCCGAGAATGATTGAACGGGCACAAGAACTTAGCAAGCAAGAAGATTTTTATTGGACAAAGCAATTTGAAAATACAGATTCATTGGAAGGCTATAAGTTATTGGGAAATGAAATCATTTCCCAACTTGAAAGACCTATTGACGTTTTCTGTGCCGCTGTAGGAACTGCAGCGATGTTCGTTGGAGTTAATTTGGCATTAAAAAATGCTTTCCTAAATATGAAATCAGTCATTCTTGAGCCGGCTTCTGCCCCGCTTATTTCAAAAGGCATAAAGGGAAAACATACAGTAGAAGGAATTGCGCCGGGTTTTATTCCACCATTATTAAAAAAATCTCATTACGATGAAGCACGTTCAGTTGATGAAACCGAGGCAAGGAAAATGGCAAAACTCTTAGCTTCAGAGGAAGGAATATTTGCAGGAACTTCAACAGGAATCAATGTTGTAGCTGCCATTCAGATAGGAAAAGAATTAGGGCCAAACCATACAGTTGTTACGGTTGCTTGTGATTCAGGAATGAAATATTTAGCCAGTGGACTGTTTGATTGAGGGTTGAGAGATGCAGGATACGAGATAGGAATGCAGAATACGGAATATGAGATACCAAAATGAGTGTAATAATCTATGAACCCGACCTTCTATCTTCGACCATCGACCTTCGACTTTGCAAACCGCCTGTTAATAATAAATTAATTACCTGATTTTCTGCTATATAAACCGCTTTGGTACTGAATTTGCACAACCTAGGCGATTCATTACTTTTGCATATAATTCCAACCGCTGAAAAAGATAGCTAAAATATCTCTTAATGTAGTCATCACATTCGTGTTGCTTTTTCTAAGCTTGTGGTTGCTATCGCTTGCAATCAATCAAAAATCGGTTTTGTATTCATTGCTTTTTATCGTTTCTGCTTTTCTTTTTTTCAAAACGCTCACCCTCGCTTCTGGCATAACAAATATATTGCTGCTCCTAACGCTCTGGCTAGTCATTCAGTTGCCTTCTGTTCAAACATGGCTCATTAATAAAGCAACTGCTAAACTTTCAAAAAGCCTGAACACAAATGTCAGCATCAAGCACGTTGATTTTTCTTTTTTTAATAAAATGATTTTGCGCGATGCGTTGGTGGAAGACAGAAATAAGGACACGTTGTTATTTGCAGGAAGCGTGAAAGTTCAGATTACAGATTGGTTTTTTAATAAGGACAAAGCGGAACTTGAATATATCGGGCTGAATGATGTAACTGTAAAACTGCAAAGAAAAGATTCGGTATGGAATGTTCAATTCATGGTTGATTATTTTTCAAGTCCAAATAAAAAAGATACTGCAAAAGGAATTGAGTTCAATTTGAAAAAAGCTGTCCTATCAAATATTCATTTTATAAAAAAAGATGAATGGCGTGGAGAAGATTTTGATGTGCGCCTTGCATCAATGCAGATGGATGCTGATGAATTTAATTTTTCAA
>CAIYPC010000358.1 GCA_903927975.1 uncultured Bacteroidota bacterium
AGATAACTTTTCCATTCAATCTGCCATCATGGGTGCTGAATTCATTCACCGTAAAAGCATTTAACTTCTTATACTATTCAAAGAATCTGAAAAAAGAATTGAACAATGTAGTTTCGTACGAGCCATTCTTTTATCCACTTGATGCCATTTTGCATTGGAACCGAGGTTATGGAAAAAAAGGTTTTATTCAATACCAATTCGTTCTTCCGCTCGATGCAAAACAAGGGCTGATAGAAATTTTGCAGCGCATCAGCGATAAAGGGCTTGGCTCATTTCTCGCCGTGCTGAAAGTATTTGGTCATCAGAAAAGCATCATTTCTTTTCCGAAAGAAGGATATACATTAGCGCTCGATTTCCCCGTGCGCGATGGGCTATTTGAATTTTTGGACGAACTTGATCAGGTGGTGCTCAAATACGGGGGCCGCTTATACATGAGCAAAGATGCAAGGATGAAACCTGAAGTGATGACAGCAGGCTACCCTGAGCTGAACAAGTTTAAAGAAATAGTGAGAAAATACAATCCACTCGGAAAAATTCGTTCTATACAATCCGACAGGCTTTTTTTGACAAAAAACTAACCCATTCATGCCAACTGTGTTGATCCTCGGCGCTACTTCTGATATAGCAACAGCAATCGCTAAAAAATTTGCAGCGAGCCAGTATAATGTTCAGCTTGCAGCAAGAAGCACTGAACAACTTAAGCCCTTGCAATCGGATATACAAGTACGTTATAATGTGGAATGTACATTCCATAATTTCGATGCGCTTGCATTTGCATCTCATGCAGCTTTCTTTAATTCATTGACAACAAAACCAGATGCCACTATTTGTGTGTTTGGTGTGATGGAAGATGAAGACAAAGCACTTGATGATTTTGAGAGCACACATCGGATGATTGACACCAACTACACAGGTGCTGTTTCTATTTTAAATATTGTTGCTAAATATTATTCATCACAAAAAAGCGGAACCATTGTCGGCATCAGTTCCGTTGCCGGCGAAAGAGGAAGACAGAGCAAGCTCATCTATGGCAGCGCGAAAGCCGCGTTTTCAGCCTATCTTGATGGATTGAGAAATAAATTCTTTAAAGATAATGTGCATGTGGTGACCGTGAAGCCAGGTTTTGTTTACACAAAAATGACGGAGGAATTAAAACTTCCTGCTCCGCTTACTGCTCAACCGGCAGAAGTTGCAGATGCAGTATACACAGCTGTTGTAAAAAAGAAAAATACCATCTATGTGAAATGGATGTGGAAATGGATCATGCTCATCATCAAAAACATTCCTGAATTTCAGTTTAAAAAAATGAACATTTGAAGCGCCGCATCGCGTTTTTTGACTTCGATGGAACCATCACTACAAAAGATAGTTTACTGGAAGTGATCAAATACCAGAAAGGCAATCTTCTTTTCTATATCGGCTTTCTGCTGAACGCTCCTTTTCTGATAGCATTCAAATTAAAAATCATCCGCAACAGCACAGCAAAGCAACTGGTGCTGAAATTCTTTTTCAAAAAAACGCCGCTTTCTCTCTTTCAAAAAAAATGCGATGATTTTGCAACGGAAAAACTGCCAGCGCTCATTCGTCCAAAAGCATTGACAGAAATAAAAAAACTAAAAGAGTTAAATGCCGAAGTGGTGATTGTTTCTGCCTCAGCAGCAAACTGGCTGCAACAATGGGCGAACGAAATGGGCGCAAAATTAATCTGCACTAATCTCGTGATCAAAAATGAGAAGCTAACAGGCAATATTGATGGCGAAAATTGCCACGGTGAAGAAAAAGTAAAAAGAATAAATTCTGCTTACGATCTTTCACAGTATGATGAAATTTATTGTTACGGCGATTCCTCTGGCGATAAGCCCATGCTGGCAATTGGTACGCATTCTTTTTATAAGCCGTTTAGGTGAGTTTGTTTGTGGTTTGTAGTTGTGAGCTTTGTAGTTTGATTATTAATGCATCATTTGTAATTATATAGTCCAGTAATAAATTATGGCAATCCCAATTTCATCAGAAACTTCGACCTGAGAACCACAAACAACAAACCACAAACTACAAACAGGAAGCTACAAACTACAAACAGGAAAGAATAAATTGAATAAATTTGCCCAACCCATTTCACCTAAATCATGAGTTCCCCTTCAACACTTTCTATTCGCTTTGCGAATATTGAAGACATCAACAGCATCGGTTTTCTTGCTCAGCAAATATGGCCGCATGCTTATCGTGATATTCTTTCTGATGAGCAGCTTCAATATATGCTGAAGCTTTTTTATAGTCCTTCTGCATTAAAAAAACAAATGCTAAAGCAGAAGCATGTTTTTATTTTGTTGGAAGATGAAGAAAGCCAAGTTGGTTTCGCTTCTTATGCACCCACCAAAGAATCTGGCGTGTATAAGCTTCACAAAATATACGTGCTGCCAAATCAACAGGGAAAAGGTTTGGGAAAAACCATTGTTGATTTTATTGTGAATGATATCAAGCCACAAGGCGCGAAGAAGCTGTTATTAAATGTGAACCGAAACAATAAGGCAAAAAGTTTCTACGAGCGGTTAGGCTTCACCGTTATTAAAGAAGAAGACATCGACATCGGTAATAATTATTTTATGAATGATTATGTGATGCAGAAGAACTTGGTTTGAAGTTTGTGGTTCTGAAATTCGGAGTTCAAAATAAAATATGGAATATATAAATCAGGATCAGGTAAATCAGAAGAATAAGGTTAAAATCGTGGTTCGGACAAGAAGGGTTTTGATTTGAAGTTTATTGTTTATAGTTTGTAGTTCTGAGCTTTGTAGTTTCATTATTAATTCAATATCCGTGATTATTTAGTCAGGTAATAAATTATGGCTTTTCCAAATTCATCAGGAACTTCGACCTAAGAACTACAAACAACAAACCATAAACTACAAACAGAAATCCGGCAACCACAAATAACAAACTCACTCACTCTCCTTCCCCATCGCCGCCAACTTCATTTTATGAGCAGCATCATGCCCAACATATCTTTCTATCCTTCCTTCAACTAAATAAATAAGTGGCGTAAGAATAATGGCAACTACAAACTTATACATGTAGTTCATCATGCCGATAGCTAAAATCTGCTGCCATGTGAACACGCCACTGAAGGCAATGAAGAGTACGATATAGCTATCCACTAACTGCGAAACAAGCGTGGAGCCTGTTGCCCTCAACCATAAATGCTTATTGCCTGTTCTTCTTTTGATGCTGTGAAAAACGGTTACGTCAACAATTTGGCTTACTAAAAAAGCAACGAGACTGCCGATGATGATGCGCATGTTTTGTCCAAAAATAGCGCTGAAAGCTGTTTGAATATTATCTACCCCTTGCTTGCTGCTGCTAGCGATCCACACATCAGCAGGAGGAATACCGATTGCCAAAAAATACATCAGGAATGCATAAGAAATCAGGATCACTGCTGTCCATGAAATTCTTCTCACAGCTTTTGGTCCATAAAATTCATTGATGATATCTGTAATCACAAATTCAAGCGGCCATAAGAGTACGCCGCAAGTAAGCACAAAGGATAATCCACTTTGGCCAAACAAAGAGAAATTTGCAGGCTTTAATCCAAATATCTTTTCAAGAGAGAAAAGCTTTGTGCCGATGGCTTCAGCTATCAATGCATTGCAACAAAAAAAAGCAGTGAAGCCGATGAACAGTTTGGTAGGTCTGTCTTTTAGAATATTAGTAATCATCGTAAGAAAATAATTAGTTCTGGTATCAAAAAAAGAAAATTAAGAATAATAAGCCAACGGGGAACGGTATTGTTCAATTGTTTTCTTGAAATAAGTAAAACAGCCAGCCATAGATTTATTGTGAGATTAACAATTCCTGCAAAAACATAACCTATAATAATTGTAGTGGCAACCATTTCGCCTTCTGGTGGGTGCTCCATCATTTGCATGATGACAGCCAACAGAAAACAAATATTGCAGATGAATGCCACTCTTGAGAAGAAACGAATCATGTTAAAGCTAATGTACCAATTTGAAAATTTGAAAATTGCTCAATGATGCTATTCGATCGGTATTGTATTGCCTCATTGCGTATTGGCTCATTTTCACATTTTCAAATTGGCATCATTTTCTCCCCAAAATAGCATTATTTTGCCTGAATAATTATGCATCATTTATGAAGTCACCTTTGTTGAAAAAAGCCCTTCCACACATTATTGCAATAGCTCTTTTTCTGATCATTGCAATTGTGTACAGCAAGCCCGCTTTCGATGGAAAAGTCGTGTCGCAATCTGATATGGTTAATTGGAAATCGATGGCACAGCAATCCTTCGAGTATAAAGATAAAAATGGGCATTTCCCATTGTGGACAGAAAGTGCATTCGGTGGCATGCCGACATATACCATTGCACTGGATGCAACATCGAAAATCCAAATAGGATATTTCTATTATCCATTATCATTAGGTCTTCCTAAGCCTGCATATTTTTTCTTTATCGCTTGTATTTGCTTTTATATCCTCACTCAGGTGTTGCGCATCAATCCGTATGTGAGTATTATGGGAACAGTCGCTTATGCGTATTGTACATTCGACCCAATTATTATTGCAGTGGGCCATGATACGCAGATGATGGCGATAGCTTATGCGCCCGCTGTGATTGGAAGTTTCCTGCTCATCTTTCAACGAAAATATTTGTTTGGCGCAGCGTTACTCAGCATTTTTCTGGGCATGCAAGTGGGCACACAGCATTTGCAGATTGTGTATTACACGATGATGCTTTTAGGATTGATCACTATCTCTTATTTTATTTATAGCTGGAAACAAAAAGAACTAAAGAATTTTTTTATTGGCATTGCATTCGCAGCATTTGCAGGCATGGTTGGCATCGGCACTTATGCTGTGACCGTTCTGCCTTTGCAGGAATATTCAAAAGAAACAAAGCGTGGTGGAAAATCAGAATTAGCGACTAACAAAGGCGATGTAAATAAAACAAAAGGCGGTCTTGATAAAGATTATGCTTTTCACTGGAGCTATGGAATCAGTGAGACATTCACATTGATAGTGCCGAACATTTATGGGGGTGGTAGCGAAGGAAAATTAGGGACTGATAATTCAAAGTTTGTAGAAAAAGCGGCAGAGATTGGAATACCAGAAGACAATGCATACCAATATGTAAATAACTACGCTTATTGGGGAGCACAACCAAATACTGCAGGCCCGGTTTATGTTGGTGCAGTGATTTGCTTTTTAACAATACTTGGATTGATATATTTAAAAAGCTGGCATAAGTGGTGGTTGGTGAGTGGAGCGATTATCGGGATTGTGCTTGCATGGGGAAGCAATTTTTCGGCATTCAATTATTTGATGTTTGATTACTTTCCTTTCTACAGCA
>CAIYPC010000359.1 GCA_903927975.1 uncultured Bacteroidota bacterium
AACCAAGATCTGCGCCAATGCCTGCATTATTTGCTCCTTGCGTGCCAGAGCCACCGTTGCTTACAGTTGCTACGCCAGTGTTAGAAGATACCCACGCATTGCTTGCGGCCGGTGTACCAGATCCTGTCAAAGTCGATGTGCTGCCCACACAAGCAGCTAATGTGCCTGTTATAGTTGGAGCGGCACTCACTATCATCGTGATTGTGTTTGACGTAGCAGGTGACCCAGTGAGACATGGGCTTGCGTTCGATGTCATCACCACAGTAACGGCATCGCTATTATTTAATGTAGTTGATGTAAATGTTGCGCTATTTGTGCCTGCATTTACCCCGTTCACCTTCCATTGATAGCTAGGTACCCCTCCATTTGTTGGCGTCGCCGTGAACGTGACACTTGTGCCCGCGCAAATTGAATTGCCTGGGTTTGCAGCGATGCTTACGCTAGCAGGGAGGTTCGGGTTCACAGTCATCGTGATCGCGTTCGATGTTGCGGGTGATCCCGCTGCACAGATAGCATTCGATGTCATTACCACCGTAACGATTTGCCCGTTCGTCAATGTGGCAGTCGTAAAGGTGGTGCTGTTAGTGCCCGCATTCACGCCGTTAACTTTCCATTGATAGACCGGGGTAGTACCTGGGTTTATTGGGGTTGCGGTGAATATCACACTAGTACCAGCGCAGATTGTGTTGCCAGCAGCGTTGGACAAGATGCTCACGCTGGCTGGAAGGTTCGGGTTCACTGTCATCGTGATCGTGTTCGATGTAGCTGGCGAGCCCGTTGCGCAGGTCGCGTTCGATGTCATGATGACCTTGACAATGTCACCGTTGTTTAATGTTGTTGTTGTAAATGTCGTGCTGTTCGTACCAGCATTCGCACCGTTCACCTGCCATTGGTAGACCGGAGTGCTACCAGGGTTTGTTGGCGTTGCGGTGAAGGTCACGCTGGCTCCTGCGCATATTGTAGTGCCTGAGCCTGACGCGATGGTTACACTTGCTGGAAGGTTAGGGTTTACGGTGAACGTCGCCGTTATCTGGCAGCCGTTATTGTTCGTATAAGTGATGGTAGTTGTGCCAGATGTCAGTGCCGCTACAAGACCTGTGGCGCTGACGGTTGCAACCGTTGTATTAGATGACACCCATGGATTGGTCGTTGCCGCTGTTGCGGATCCGGTCAATTGTGATGTGCCACCGATACATGCATTCAGGGTACCAGTGATTGTTGGAAGCGCATTCACTGTCATGGTGATAGCGTTCGAAGTGGCAGGGGAGCCTGTCAGGCATGGGCTGGCATTGGACGTCATAACCACTGTCACAATCTGTCCGTTAGTCAATGTTGTTGTCGTAAAGGTTGTGCTGTTCGTTCCTGCGTTTGTACCGTTCACTTTCCACTGGTAACTTGGTGTGCCTCCACCGTTGGTCGGTGTTGCTGTGAAAGTTACACTTGTTCCTGCGCAAATGGTATTGCCTGCTGCATTCGATACGATGCTCACACTTGCTGGCAGCAATGGGTTAACCGTGAATGCGGCAGTCTTCTGACAGCCGTTATTGTTAGTATAAGTTATGGTCGTTGTACCTTGAGCCACTCCTGTGACAAGGCCTGTGCTGCTTACAGTAGCAACCCCTGTGTTAGATGATACCCATGGGTTGCTGGATGCTGCTGTACCGTTGCCCGTTAGTGTTTGCGAGCTACCAATACAGGCGCTTAAAGTACCCGTGATGGTTGGCAACGCACCAACGGTCATAGTGATAGAGTTGGACGTGGCTGGTGAGCTGGTTAGACATGGGCTGGCGTTGGATGTCATCAACACTCTAACCACGTCATTATTATTCAAAGTTGTTGTTGTAAATGTTGCGCTATTGGTGCCTACGTTGGCCCCATTCACCTGCCACTGATAGCTCGGCGTGCTGCCTCCGTTGGTAGGTGTAGCTGTGAACGTGACGCTAGTAGTAGAGCAGATTGTATTGCCTGGGTTCGCGGCGATGCTCACGCTCGCTGGCAACAGTGGGTTCACCGTCATCGTTATAGCGTTTGATGTCGCTGGCGACCCTGTCAGACATGGACTAGCGTTTGATGTCATCAAAACGGTGACCACGTCATTATTATTTAAAGTTGTTGTTGTAAATGTTGCGCTATTGGTGCCCACGTTGCCGCCATTTACTTTCCATTGGTAGGTCGGTGTGCCACCGTTCGTCGGCGTCGCTGTGAACGTCACGCTAGTGCCAGAACAGATTGTATTGCCTGGGTTCGCTGATATGTTCACACTCGCTGGCAACGGTGGGTTCACCGTCATTGTTATTGAGTTCGATGTAGCTGGTGACCCAGTCGCACATGTGGATGTAGAAGTCATCACCACGGACACCACGTCACCCTGATTTAGGCCGTTGTTCGTGTACGTCGTGCTGTTCGCTCCCACGTTGCCACCGTTCAGGAGCCACTGGTAGGATGGGGTGCCACCATTGGTAGGCGTTGCCGTGAAGGTCACACTAGTGCCAGAGCAAATTGTATTGCCTGGGTTCGCTGCGATGCTCACGCTCGCTGGCAATAGCGGGTTCACCGTCATTGTTATGGAGTTGGAGGTAGCTGGTGAACCCGTAGCGCAAGTTGCGCTGGAAGTCATCACCACTGATACCACATCCCCTTGGTTCAGGCCGTTGTTTGTATATGTAGCATTGTTCGTACCAACATTACCACCGTTCAATAACCATTGGTATGACGGCGTTCCACCGTTAGTTGGCGTCGCCGTGAAAGTTACCAGAGTCCCCGCACATATCGTGTTCAGTGGGGCATCGGAAGCGATGCTCACGCTTGCTGCCAATGCTGAGTTCACCGTCATCGTGATAGCGTTCGATGTCGCCGGAGACCCCGTGGCACAAGTGGCATTCGAGGTCATCACCACCGATACCACATCCCCCTGATTTAAGCCGTTGTTTGTATATGTAGCACTGTTCGTACCAACATTACCACCGTTCAACAACCACTGGTAGACAGGCGTACCGCCGTTCGTCGGCGTCGCCGTGAAGGTCACTAAAGTCCCTGTACATATCGTATTCAGTGGGGCATCGGAAGCGATGCTCACGCTGGCTGCCAATGTCGGGTTCACGGTCATCGTGATGGCGTTCGACGTGGCTGGTGATCCTGTCGCACAAGTGGCACTGGAGGTCATCACCACTGATACAATGTCGCCATGGCTCAAGCCGTTGTTTGTATATGTAGCACTGTTCGTACCAACATTACCACCATTCAATAACCACTGGTATGACGGCGTTCCACCGTTAGTTGGTGTAGCCGTGAAGGTCACTAAAGTCCCTGCGCAGATAGTATTTAGGGGAGCGTCCGACACGATGGTTACGCTGGCCGGCGCAAGTGCGTTGCCTGTTCCTGTTGCCGCAACATTGATTGCTGAGGCACCGCCGCCGCTAACAGGAATATTCCCATCATACGCCTGTGCCGCTGTTGGAGAAAATTGAACATAAATTATTTGAGAATATGTGCCACCTGATTGTGTTAAATCCAATGAAGCCGAATAGGTGCCACCCGAGGTGGTTGAGAAACTAAAACCTGCTAACGGTCCTACAATGATATCCGCGCTTGTTAAGTTTGAACCAGAAATAGTAAATGAGTTAGGCCCGTAAGTACCATTTAAACACTGGGTGCCAAAATCCGAAAGCAGGCTCGCTGATATTGCTGGGCCTGCTGTTCCTGTTGCGGTAAATGTTGCCAGTGGACCGGCCACGCCGGTGATTGTTGCCGTCAGTGTATTGCTGCCAGGCGTTGCACCCAGCGTCCAGCTTCCAATTGTTGCTGTACCTGTTGCATCCGTTGTAGCTGTAGCGCCTGTAATGCTGCCATTACCCGGAGCAACTGCGAACGTGACACCAACACCATTCACCGGATTGCCGAACTGGTCAGTTACAACGACACTTGGTGCTGTAGTAACAGATGTGCTGACCGTTGTCGTCTGACCATTGCCCGCACCTACCACTATCTGAGCGGCTGCACCTGCAACCTGGGATAAAGAACCCAGATTGGTGCCTGAGGGGACAACTGTATTTCCATCAGTTGATAATGTAATATTGCCTGGATTGGGAAGCACAGCTCCTGTTGATGACATAACCTGAACTCCTAAAATTGTCAGGGCATCTACATTAGCCGTTCCGCCTATGGTAACACTTAAGGTTATTTGAGTTGATGTGTACGAAATGGAATTAACGATAATATCTGAGCCTCCGTTGACACTTGTCGTTACGCCAGAAGTATTAAACGTCCATCCTGATGGAGCGTTCAACATGATACTGGTGGTACTGGGATCGAAATCAGTAGCCGCTGTCTCGCTAATTACAATGTTACCCAACGTTGTAAATGACGGAGCTGTGCCATTTGCAGCGTTGTCTGCAGAAATATTGCTACCTCCAGTTGCTGGGGTAGCAGTTATTTGTGCCATTGTTGCCGAAGCAATAAACAACAGCAAAATCAGGAGGGAAGCTGTTTTCCTAACGGAGGGTAAAAAATTTTTCATTGTCGTACAGTTGAATAAATAAAAAGATGTTTTGCATGCGTAATTTTTTTTACATGCAGGATCGCATAGGGTATGGATCTTTATAAAAAAGATTCAATTATTTTCTAATCTGAATTAAACTTTTTTATTTACCGACAATCAAATTTTGGCATCGATTATAAGACCCAATCATTGTCTTTTAGACAGGATGGAGTTTTGTGGGATGTCTACTAATATGCTTCACTTCTTTTTCACTACTCAATAAATTCAGCAGCTCAAATTTTACTCATAGCAAAGCCGTAAAAAATAACATGTACTTTTTTAAAGGAGAAATCAACGTGTGGCGAAAATCAATAAGAATGGATTTGTGAGGCAAATAATTTTACCAAAGAAAATTAGCCTTTATTCTTTTGAAGGAGTGATCAACAAACAGAAATTGATAAGAATGGATTTTGAGGGCGTTGAAGAACAGAGGTCGCCCTGTCGTAATTGTAAAGCTAAAATACTTTATTTGCATTAACAATAAAAAAGCAAAAAAAAAATCAACTCTTGGCTTTTTTACCTATCTGCCCCACAAATCAGCCTTTTAAAATATATTTTTTGCCGCCTATTCCGGCTTGAAAATCTTTTTAATAACAAAACCTCGCCGACAAAAGCCTGAGGAATTCCAGTAACAATGCTCAGACCATAAACGCTTAACCCAATACTCCTTCTTCGTCTTTCATTATTGATTTGTCCGTACCATGTTCGCTCTTTGTTCGGTCGGGAGCGAACATGATCCGAAGGAGATCCGAACAAGTAGCGAACAAGCACCGAAGGAATGATACTTTTTTTGCAAAAATGATAATGATGTACAAACGGGGCAAAAAAGCCAGCATACAACAAAAATAAAATGCCGGCAGCATTTTCACCGGGCGGTTGACGGTCGATCGCTCATAGCAAAAAACCTCCCCAGCAAAAGCCCGAGGAGGTTTTATATTATTCTTGATTTTTCTTTACTGCTTTACAAACTTGATTACGTTTGTTTGACCGTTCGCAAAAATACCTTTCACGAAATAAATCCCTTTGGCAAGCGCTCCAGTGTTCAATTGAACATTGTTTGTTCCTTGTTGAACCTGAATTGTTTTATGCTGCATTTGTTTGCCATCGATGCCTATTATCGCTAATTCAACATTCTGAACGCCCGATGCAGAAACTTTTAAGCTTGCATCACCATAAACCGGGTTCGGCTGGATGCTCATCAGTTCGATTGCATTTGCATCGTTTGATATCAATTCAATGTTAGAATATTTCGCATTATCATCAATATCCACCATTTTGATCCTGTAATAAACCTTGTTGCCGTTGCTGCTATAATCATCATAAACAAAAGGTAAAGCACAATCAGTAGCCGAGCTTACTTTTACTGTATTGATAGCTTCGAAATTACTGCCATCATAAGAGCGCTCAACATCAAAGCTTGATGAAGATGAAGTACACTCAACCTTCCAGGTAAGCTTGTTATAACCTACTTGTTTTGTTGCAGTGAAATAATCAACCGTGATAGGAAGTGGGTTGTTCGTACCATTAGTTGTAGCAAGAGCAAATGGGCTAAAGTTTGAAGCACCTGCATAAGTAATAGAGCCGTTTGTTGTGTTGCCTGTTGTTGTATAGGTACCTAATCCTATTACATCCCATGTGCTACTAAAATGACCGATAGCCAAACTTGTTAAATCACGTATTACGTTGCATGAATTGTTCTGGTTCCAATATAACGTAACAGCTATTAGGCCTGAAGGCAAAGACGAAATCTGTGTCCCGCTACTGTTATATAAGTTCAAGTTCCAGTAATCGCAACTGCTAACGCGCTGTAAAGGAGATCCTGAAGCAATTGAACCAAGAGCTGAAGCACTTGAATGAATATATTCAGCTCTGAAAGTCTGCGATGCACTTGTAGAGGAAATGCCGATTGGAACATAGCCTATACCTGATTTTCCTACTGGGAAAGTGAAGGCAGTAGTTCCTATTTTCTGTATGGGCCCGTTTACATAAGACGTATTTGTATAATCAGAAACAGCAAGATTGGTAGAAGCCGTGCTACTTAAGCTTATTAAATTAGTCGATGTTGTTGTTAAAAGCCCATTCGTTAAATATAAAGTGCCTGTGACTGTCAGAGGCTCATCTAAAATAACACCCGACTTATTGTTGATTGTCATGTTAGCTACCGTATTAGCAGTGGTAGTAGTAAATGTGCCAGTATGCTGCGCTGATCCGCCATCATAAGTGTAACTAGCACCAGAATTAAAGATTCTTGTACCTGTAACCTGTATAGATCCAGTTGATCCAGTGCTGGTAAGTCCTGCGGTGTTAGCAGTAATTATAGAACCACCGCTGCTTAATGTAAAGTTTGCAGAGCCATCCAGCACATAAGTGCCAAAATCAACTATAGCACCGTTATTTACTGTAAAGTTGTTGGTAAGTGTACCACCCAGACCTTGGTTAGTTGTTTTAATTGACCCAGCGCTTTTAATGAATTTCTGTGCACTCGTGCCATTAAAATTAACATTTAATGTTGCGTTATTGTATGCAGAGTTAGCACCCAATACCCCACCACTCATATTAAAATCACCAGCAACATTCAATGTACCAGTTGTACTTCCAAGTATAAAATTTGATATATCAGCCAATGAACCGCCGGTTTGGCTATAGGATCCCTTGACAGTCAATGTTGAAATGTCAATGAAGCTTGAACCAGTGCTGTTCAAAGTAAAATTGCCATTTATTGTCATGCTTCCAAGCGAAATGCCCATATCCTCGCCAAAACCATCATTCACAAAACCTTCACCCGTACAATTCCACCTGAAATTACCAAAGCCTGCAGTCAGGCCTGATGGGGCATTTGCTGTAACGCCTGTAATATAACAAGTAGAAGTTGTGTTCCATGTTGCTGATGGTATCGCTCCATTGTCCTGTGTATGCTGATACGTACCTCCGCTATTCACAAGCAAAGAGGAAGTAGTGCTCGAAATAGCTCCGCTATTTGCAAGCGTTCCTCCAGAATTTACATTAACTGTTCCTGTAATTGTTAAGTCTGTTCCACTACCATTCGCAATTGATAATGTACCACCTGAATTAATATTAATTATACCACCAGCGTTTACAGTAATTGCTTCACCGGTAACTGCTGAAGTAACAGTTATGTTATGGGTGTTCATTACCGTAATGGAAGTTGCACTGCTTGTTGGTGAGAGAGTTGCCGGGCTGTACCAATTTGTTCCATCATGTGAACCCTGCCATGTAGCTGCTGTAGCCCAATCGCCGGATGCGTTTGACCTGAAGTAATCGCCGGTATAGCTTACAAAAGAGCTTACTGTGAACATATTGCTCACAACAAAAATTGAGCTATTAGATGCAGAAGTTGCAGTAATGGTTTGATTTGATCCTGATACAGTGACCACGAAATTGCTGACCGTGACAGTACCGCTGCTGCTAAGCGTAACGCTCGCAGGGGTGATTGATCCAGCAGTAGTAGTGATATTGATTGTCCCGCCATTAACTAGATTGCCATATGCATCTTTACCAGTAATAGTAACTGATGGAGTAATGCTTGCATCAACCGGCTGAGGGCTTGCAATAGTACTCATAGTAAGGCTTGCTATTGAACCTGGATTTACAACTACTTGTACTGCATTGCTCGTTACAGTGGCGCAAGCAAAAGTAGATTTGCAAACAACATAATAAGTTCCGCTAACTGTGAAATTAGGCGTATAGGAAGTACCCGTAGCACCGCTGATCACATTGTTATATGTTCCAGAAACTGTACCGTAGTACCACTGACGTGAAGTGGCGGTTGACTGCTCGGTTACAGACAATGCGGTACCATTAGCCCCCGCGGCATAGGTTTGATTGCCTGTTGGGGCAATGCTATTAGCAGCATAGTTGATTGCAATTACACTGCTATTTGTTCCTGTTACAGAAGGGCTGTTGCTTATCACACGGATGAGATACCCAGCCCCTGTTGCTGTCGCAGCAGGTATTGTACCACTAATAGTCCCGCTGTTAGCATTACTAGCCAGAGTACCTAAAGTTGTTGGCGATGCAAAAGAACCTGTAGAACTCGATAATTGAGCTGTATAAGTGTTGCTACTATAATTTCCCGCGCTTGTGAACGGAACACTTACTGCTGCACCGCTTGATGCGGTTACGCAGAAAGGTGAACCGCTGATTGTGCCAGTAGTGATTGTTGGAAGAACTACAACAATCTGGACTTCGTTGCTTATGATTGTAGTGCAAGCAAAAACAGATTTGCAAACAACATAGTAAGTACCTGCTGAAGCAAAATTGGGAATATATGATGCACTTGTGGCACCGCTTATTGCATTGCCATATGGACCACCTGACGCTGTTCCATAATACCATTGCCTTGAAGCTGGCGTAGATTGTTCAGTAACGGTTAAGGTCGTACCGCTAGTTGATGTATTAATATTTTGAGCTGCAGTTGGTGCAACGCTGTTGGCTGCATAGTTGATTGTAATCGCGCTGCTGCTTGATCCTGTTATCGATGGACTGCTGCTTATAACGCGAATGAGATATCCAGTCCCTGTTGCTGTAGCCGCGGGTATTGTCCCACTAATGGTTCCGCTATTCGCATTGCTAACTAGAGTTCCCAAAGTTGTTGGCGATGCAAACGAACCAGCAGAACTTGATAACTGTGCAGTGTAAGTATTGCTAGAGAATGTGCCTGCACTAGTAAATGGAACACTTATTGATGCTCCAGTTGATGCAGTTACACAATATGGTGAACCACCGATGGTACCTGTTGTGACAGTTGCGGTAACATTTACCTGCACTGCACTAGTGGTCACAGTACTGCATGCAAAAGTTGATACACATACAACATAATAAGCTCCCTGAGCAGAAAAATTGGGTGTATATGAAGTTCCTGTTGCACCGCTTATTACATTACCATATGGGCCTCCTGACACTGTTCCATAATACCACTGCCTTGAAGTTGGTGTTGACTGCTCAGTAACAGTTAACGCAGTTCCATTAGCACTTGCATTAATATTTTGAGTTGCAGTTGGTGCAACGCTGTTAGCGGCATAATTAATAGTGATTGCACTGCTGCTAGAACCTGTTACGGATGGTCCGTTGCTTATCACACGTATAATATAACCAGTACCTGTTGCAGTTGCAGCAGGTATTGTTCCGCTAATACTTCCGCTATTGGCATTGCTAACTAGGGTTCCCAAAGTTGTTGGCGATGCAAAAGAACCTGTTGAACTTGATAATTGAGCTGTGTAAGTGTTGCTGCTGAAAGTTCCACTGCTTGTAAATGGAATACTTACCGATGCTCCTGAAGATGCAGTTACACAAAATGGTGAACCGGTAATTGTACCCGTAGTGATACTTTGAGCTACGGTAGCAGTACCGCCAAGCGCGAAATTCTTGCAATAAAAATAATAGTTCGCATTGTTTGCATATCCTGCATAGACACGGATGCTTAAAGTTTGGCCATTAGCCACAGTTATAGAGCCAAGAGGATTCGCAAAATTTTGCGAGCCAGTATTGGGCGTAAAAGGATTCGACCCGATTTGGGTCGAGCTGTTGAAGTTATCGAGAGAATAGTACACCAACGCGTCCCAGTTATTGCCGCCATAACCAACACTACCACTGGTCTGGTAAGAGAACGTCATGGAAGTAATCGCCAGCGATGCGGAAGTGGCAGTAACTGAATACTGAAAATAGTTCGCGTAATTGCTGGCTCCAATCCCTCCGGTTGGCCAACCGTTGCCAGCAAGGCCGCTGGTTGAAGCACCAAAATTATTCAAACCTAGCTGCGAAGCAGGATTTCCTGTAACATACGCATTTCCCGCCCCAGTAACAGCAGCATTAGTGCTGCTGGTCCCAGCCCAGGTTGCAGTAAAGGCTTGCCCAAAGCTCCTCTGGACAAATGCCGTAAACAACATCAGTATCAACAATGATGTTGCTTTTTTGAAATAGGGTAACAAAGTTTTCATTCGTGTGCTTTTATATTAAAAATTATTTGCCAGATGATGGGATTGCAAAGGAGATGGCTTGGCTGGCTTATTTCGGAGGATTGGGTACGGATCAATCTATAAAACTTCAAGATTGCTATATAAGCATGTCTATGAACAGAAAATATTTGCTTTGTTGCTGATGGCTAATTCAGGAAGGAAGGAGGATTTCAGAGTTATAAGTGATGCATTTTATGCTGAGGTTCACTTATGTAAAAAACTATTGTCTTTTTGTAAGCTTAAAGTAATTGATAAGAATGGATTTAAAAAAGAAACAAGGAGGATATCAATAATAGAGAAATCAGAAGAAAGGTTTAAAAAGAGAGTGTAAATCTAAAAACGATTTTTGGATTATGCAATTGGCTAGCAAAAAAACATATCCACATAAAACATGCTGCGTTATTTCACCATAAAAGGCAGCGTGGTCATTTTTTTTGTTTGCATATTGAGCGCACGTATAAAATAAACACCTTTTGCTAATTGGTGTGCGAAGGCAATATTTGCAGTTGGCGTATTAAAAAAATTATTTTGTATCAACCTGCCATCGGAAGCAAAAATGCTTACATCCCAATTTGATGTATTACCAAGAACAACATTGATAAAATCAACAGCGGGATTGGGATAAACATATACGCCACTTCCGTTTTCAATATTGATCCATCTTACTTCAGAATATTTTATGTTGCCATCAGCACTGACTTCTTTCAGCCTGAAATATAATATGCCTTTCGTTCCTTCAGTAATTGGATAGCCGTACACGTAAGCTCCGCTTCCGTCTTTCACAACTGATGCAACCATGCCAACGCTATCAAATATTTTACCATCATTGCTTACTTCAATTTCATAATTATTTCCCCACGATTCGTTTTGGGTTTGCCATTGAAGGTTAGCTAATTGATTTGATTCTTTTATGACAGTAAATGCGGTAATAGATTGCGGGAGGATACTTGCACTGCAGTAATAATAGGTCATATATATATTCATCGTATCTCCAACGGAAGAAATGATCGCAGAGTTTGCTCCACTCGTAACAGCAACATTTGTTTTCGGAGTATTATCAAATATCACAAAACCAGTGCCCAAAAAACCAACAACTGAAGAAGTAATTGAATCATTGATGATATGTGAAGATAATAAAGGGAAATATTTTGATGAGGCGTTTGTGCCTGCTCCTACAGTATCATCCCCGGGCTGCAAAGTAAAAGGCCCTTTGCTGACTGAAGTTGTATTTGTTAGAGGTGCACTCAATGCGCTGATTGAAATTGTATCATTTCGGGTAGATGTGACTGTGTAAACATCTTGCACCGAGCCAGCGTTCTGCATCTGAAATTTTGCGCCCACAGAAATGACCGCTTTGATATCAACAGACATCAGTGTGCCAACGGATGGATCAAATTGAGGGAAGGCAAATCCCCACGCATTATTCCCTGTGCCGATTAATGAAATATTATAAGAAACGCTTTGTGATGAAGCTAATGAACATTGTGCATTCAGCTTTGAAGTGAGTATTGTTGCAAATAAAATTGCAAATAGGATAGGTTTCAAGACAGTAGTTGGTTTAACTGGTTTCATAATAATGAACCCGTTTTAATATTGGATTTCTTTTACATAACTGTAAATGGGTATTTTTTATTGCAAAATTTGGAATAATTATTTTTCTTTATTATACTCTCAACCTTTCAGAACCTCTCGTGCAATCACTATTTTTTGTATCTCTGAAGTGCCTTCACCGATTGTGCAAAGTTTGCTGTCGCGATAAAATTTCTCTACCGGAAAATCTTTCGTATATCCATATCCGCCAAATATTTGCACGGCATCTGTAGCAACTTTCACCGCCACTTCGCTTGCATAATATTTTGCCATCGCTGCTTCCTTCGTCATTGGCAATTTTTCATTTTTTAAATTGGCAGCTTGCATGGTCAACAAATCGGCAGCCATAATTTCCGTTGCCATATCAGCAAGCTTAAAAGCAATACCTTGAAAATTTGAAATGGGCTGGTCGAACTGATGACGTTCTTTTGAATATTGAACGGCTGCTTCATAAGCACCTTTTGCAATGCCCACGGAAAGTGCGGCAATAGAAATCCTGCCGCCATCCAATACTTTTAGTGATTGCTTAAAACCCTCTCCAACTTTTCCCAACCGGTTTGCATCAGAAATTTTGCAATTATCAAAAATCATTTCCGCAGTTTCACTGGCACGCATACCCAATTTATTTTCTTTTTTCCCGCCAGAAAAACCTTTGGTGCCTCGCTCAACAACAAACGCTGTCGCATTGTCTTTGATTCGTGGCTCTCCGGTCCGCGCAACTACAACAGCAACATCACCACTTTTTCCATGTGTAATCCAACATTTTGTTCCGTTCAAAACCCAATCATCACCATCTTTAATAGCAGTGCATTTCATATTGCCAGCATCGCTTCCCGTATTTGGTTCCGTCAATCCCCATGCACCCAAATACTCGCCTGTAGCCAGTTTGGGGAGATATTTATTTTTCTGTTCTTCGTTGCCGAAAGTTAAAATATGATTTGTGCAAAGAGAATTATGCGCTGCCACACTCAAGCCGATTGAACCACAAACTTTTGCTATTTCCTGAATTATCGATACATACTCAATATAACCAAGCCCTGCCCCACCATATTCTTCTGGCACCAGAACGCCCATGATTCCGAGCTTACCCATTTCTTTAAAAATATGTGCGGGAAATTCCTGTACCTCATCCCATTCCATTACATGTGGCTTAATGTATTGCAACGCGAAATCTCTTGCTGAAGCTGCAACTTGTTGGGTTAATTCACTTATTTGAAAATCCATTGGGGAGTTTTTGCAGAGGTTATTAAAAGAACCAGGCAACAACCATAAGGCCATTGCCTGGCAAAATTGGACAAACAATCATTAGCAATTCGTACTGCCGTTCTCAACGGCTAAACAAATATACATAACTAACAGTTGTTAGTTTTCTAAATAGTAAGAAATTTTTTGAAAGATTTCGGGAGTGATGATTGCTATCTGTTTCAGGTCATCAACGGATTTATAATTGCCATGCTGAGCACGGTATTGCACAATCGCATTGGCAAGATTCCATTTTATATAAGGATGCAGTTTCAATGTGTTTGCATCGGCAGTATTGATATTAATCTTTTTTATTTTGCTATTATCAATCTTTAAATATGGTTTTATTTTTTGAAAAGTTGAATCAGGCAAATTGTAGATTTCGCCAATTTGTTCCACCGCATAAAAGCCTCCGAGCTTTTCACGAAAGCTAACAATTCTATTGGCAAGTTTGCTGCCAATGCCCGGCAAGCTGATAAGTTTAGAAGTGTCCACATCATTAATATCAATCGCTGTAAAAACTTTTGATGTGCGTTCCGGAAAATATTTCTTGCTATCTGCTTCTGGCTTTTCTTCTTTGTTATGTGAATATTGATTTTCAATTTTCACATAAGGCTTCAATCTCAAATATTCATTTTCCCTTACACCATAAATTTTTTCTAAGTCTTCAGGCTTTCGGAATTTTCCTCCTTTTGATAAATAATTTTGAATTGTGTGTATTGCTTTTTCTCGAAGCCCTAATCTTTTCCAATCCGCCGCTGCTAAAGTGTTTGGATCAAAATAAAATAGTTCTCCTTTTAAATCTTCCTCTTTCTTTCGGGTAGGTTCAGGATAATTATTTTTATAATCATCATCTTTCTTCACAAAAGCATTTGAATCTTTCTTTTCAGTCTTTAATTGTGCCATTTCATTTTTGAATTGTTCAAATTGTTGTTTGTTGTTTTTATTTTTTGGAGATGAAAAAAAGTATGGCAATACAAATATCACGATGATAAGCACAATCAAAGTAATAACCCCGATGCGCTCCTTTTTTGTGAATGAAAAATATTCCTTCAGTTTGTTCTTTAGCATAATAAAAAAGTGAATGCCTAAATTAAGCATCCACTCAATACAAAAACTACTACTTTGAGGTAGTACGGAATATGTGTATGAAAAATCTATCAGAATAAAATTTGAGTTATAACTTAAGATCCATCAGTATCATTTATAATATTTCGTTTTCCCTAAATACTTATTCAAAATATTTTTTAGGATATGCATTTACGTTATTTTTAAACTGATGTTTTAATAACGATAAGGAGCATAATAACGTGGACGATATCTTGGTCTTGGTGAACGTGGGCGAGGCCTCTGCTCAGGCATTATCTTTCCCAACCCGATGACGATGCCTGCATTCAGACTGAACTGTAGCACACCTGCATAGGAAGCGTATGTCGTATTATTATTATTGCCTACATAAAAACTTTGACCAGAACCATCGATTGGAGCCAATAACTGGGCTTTGAACCTCAAGCCAAACCATGGATTGAAATAAACATTTGTTCCAAGTTCAGCACCAACTGTGAATTTTGTGTCATTGGAATATCCATATCCTCCGGGAGTAAAAATAGAAGCACCCAACAAGCCTCCGATAAAAGGTCTTACAGGCGAGCCTGGAACATTAAATGTTTGCACAGGCCCGAACATGATATTATCAATTGCCATATTTCCTTTCGTAATCGGCGCTTCCTGCGGACCATAATTATATGCGCCAGAAGTAGTGCTCATGTGATTATACAGGAGTTCAAAGCCAATTCTTCTATTCACATTAAACATTACAGAGCCACCTAAATTCAGATTGCCATCAATTTTGCCGTAAGTATTATAATCACTCACCCTATCCGAAAAAGTGTAACCAGCAGATGGCATCAACTCAATATAAGCCTGGGCGAAAGAAGCACCAGCGAGAAAAAGCACAGCGCTCAACGTAAGCATCCATTTTTTCATACTATATTTTTGTTTTAGTTTAAAAACATAAGACGTAAAAACAAACTCAGCGTTTGTTTTCCAATTGTTAATGAGATAGCTAGCCATATAGGCAGGTTTACAATTATCAGACCAAGGAGAGAAATGAAAGTTTAAACACTTATCTGCAGACCGTCGTAAGCAAGTTGCATTCCTTTTGGCAGCGAGGAGTTTATAGAATCATTTAAGCCCAATTGATGGCTTATATGGGTGAAATATGCATTTGGGATTTGCAATTCATTAACAAGACTAATTCCTTCTTCTAAATTAAAATGAGAAATGTGCTTTTCTTTCCTCAATGTGTTGAGCACAAGAATCTCGCTTCCTTTAATTTTTTCTTTTTCTGATTCTTCAATTCTGTTTGCATCAGTTATATAAGTAAATTTTCCAAACCGAAAACCAAGCACTGGCATTTTCATGTGCCATACCAAAATAGGGGTAATGGGAATATCACCAACAATAAATGGTTCTGTTGCAATGCTGTTTAATTTAATTTCCGGGATGCCCGGATAACGTATATCAGCAAATGCATAAGGAAATTCGCGGATGATGACTTCCTGTGTCATTTCATTTGCAAAAACCTGCATCGGCTTTTTTGAAAAGAAATTATATGCACGAACATCATCCAACCCTGCAACATGATCTTTGTGAGGATGAGTGAAAACAATCGCATCTAAATGCTTCACATTTGCACGAAGCATTTGATACCGAAAATCTGGCGTGGAATCAATCACTAATGTGGTTGTTGCAGATTCAACAAGAATGCTTGAACGAAGGCGCTTGTCTTTTTTATTGGTTGATGCGCAGACTTCGCAAGGGCATGCGATCATTGGCACACCGCTGCTGGTGCCCGTTCCGAGAAAAGTGATTTTTAATGATGGGTAGCTCACGCAGCAAAAATAAGAAAGCTAATTGGCTAATTTGATAATTTGGCGGCTCGAAATTAGGGCATTGGCTAATTATCACATTTGCAAATTACCCGCTTCATATTTTGCAATTACTTCGTCAAAAACTTTTTTTGTTTCGGGAGAAAGCATTTCCGGCTGAATGCTGAGTTGCGGGATAATATCAATCAGTGTATTGATGCGACCTTCAATTTGAAGAAATTTATTCAGCACCACTACTTTCTTCTCTTCAAGAATGCAATAGCCACTTTGAAAATTTCCTCTTTCATAGCGTGCAATGTATCCGGTTTCGTCTAATATCTTTTCTATTTTATCTAAAGTCGTCTGTGTATATTTCATGCCCCTGTCCCCCTAAAGGGGAATTTTATTAACCACAAAATTAAATCATGCCTGAAGATATCTAAGAGAGAGTTGCCCTATTTTTATCCACAGTAATTATGCGTTTTTGCTCGTCATTTTTATCACTGGCACAATCATTTCTTCCATGCTTACTCCGCCATGTTGAAATGTGTTGCGGTAATAATTAGCGTAATAATTATAATTGTTGGGATAACATAAGAAGCCATCTTCTTTTGCAAAAATGAAAGATGAGTTTACAGTTGGCGTTGGCAAACCGGCTTCTTTGGGATCGCGGAATGCAAGCACTTCTTTTGGTTCATAATTAAGATTGCGACCATGCTTATAACGAAGATTTGCTGTTGTTTGTTTATCACCAATCACTTTGCAAGGTGTTTTCACACGAACACTTCCGTGATCTGTTGCAAGCACAATATTTATTTTTTTATCGGCAATTCTTTTCAATGCCTGATGAAGCGGGGAATGTTCGAACCAACTTGTAGTAATACTTCTATAACTTGTTTCATCGCTCGCTAATTCTTTCAGCACTTCCATTTCTGTTCTTGCATGAGAAAGCATATCAACAAAATTGTAAACGATGATATTAATATCATTATTCAACAAATTGTGAATATTGCTCACCAGATCATGACCAGCCTGATGGTTCAACACTTTTGTGTAAGAAAATTTTAGGTTCTCTTTTTTTGCGCGTTTTAATTGTGCCCTAAAAAAATCTTCTTCAAATAAATTTTTGCCACCTTCTTCTTCATCATTTTTCCATTGCTGAGGAAATTGCTTTTCAATATCAAGTGGCATCAGCCCTGCGAAAATAGCATTACGACAATATTGTGTGGCAGTGGGCAAAATGCTATAAAAGGTATCTTCCTCCAAGATGCGAAAGCTCTCTGCAAAAATTGGTTGTATTGCCTTCCATTGATCAAAGCGAAGGTTATCCAACAAAATGAAAAATGTAGGAACTCCTTTTTCAATGTTCGGAAAAACTTTTGATTGAAATAATGTGTGAGACATTACAGGCGACACACTATTTTTTGGGTTTATCCAAGATGTATAATTTTTGGAAATAAATTTGAAGAACTCCGTATTTGCTTCTTGTTTTTGCGTCTGAAAAACTTCGCGCATTTCGGGGCTGTCACTTTTTTCCATTTCCAGTTCCCAATAAACTAATTTTCGATAAATTTCCATCCATTCATTATAATCAGGATTGCTATTTAGCGCCATGAACAGATTTCGAAATTGTTGCTGATATGCTGTGGTTGTTTTTTCTGCAACCAATCTTTTATTATCAATAATTTTTTTCAGGCTCAGCAATACCTGATTTGGATTTACAGGCTTGATCAGGTAATCCGAAATCTGGCTGCCAATCGCTTCATTCATTAGGTTCTCCGTTTCATTCTTAGTGATCAGCACCACCTTAACCTGCTGATTCATCTCTTTTATTTTTGCCAATGTTTCAAGCCCTGTAATGCCAGGCATTGATTCATCGATCAATACGACATCCACCACATTGTCTTTCACATAATCAATCGCATCAAATCCATTCGTCATGGAGTTTACTTCATAGCCTTTGCTTTCTAAAAAAACAATCTGCGATTGAAGGCTTTCAATCTCATCATCAACCCAAAGTATTTTTCCTAATGCCATTTTGATTTATGATTTATGATGTTTGAAGAAGAAGCCATGAGCTGTGAGCTTCGATCTGTGAGCGGTGCTGCTCGAAGCTCATAGCTAATAGCTCACAGCTCTATCTATTCAAAATTAATTTATCTGCGCAGCAATACTAACTTTGCAAATCCTTTTCAGATGTTTTAACAAATATATACCACAGCAATGGCCGCAGATAACCGAAAAATAATCAACGATCCTGTTTATGGTTTCATCACTTTAGATTATCCTTTGCTGCTGCAAATTATTGCACATCCTTATTATCAGCGCCTTCGCCGAATTCATCAAATGGCTTTTGCGCATTTGGTTTATCCTGGAGCTGTTCATACAAGATTGCATCATTCTCTCGGCGCATATCATTTAATGTGCAACGCTTTGAGCGAGCTAAAAAATAAAGGAATCGAAATCACTGAGGAAGAAGAACTGAGCGCAAAAATCGCCATCTTGCTACACGATATTGGTCACGGGCCTTTTTCTCATGCACTTGAAAATATATTGATCAAAAATGTGGAGCATGAAGCGATTTCTATTTTGATCATGCGCATTTTGAATGAGGAATTCAATGGTCAGCTCACAATGGCTATCAATATTTTTACCAATAATTATCACAAAAAATTTCTGCATCAATTAGTGTCCGGACAATTGGATGTTGATAGAATGGATTACCTCACGCGAGATAGTTTTTTTACGGGAGTTTCCGAAGGAGTGATTGGTTATGATCGCATCATTAAAATGCTCACTGTTTATGAAGGAGAATTGATGGTGGAAGAAAAAGCAATTTATTCTATTGAAAAATTTTTGGTGTCGAGAAGGTTGATGTATTGGCAAGTCTATCTTCACAAAACAGTTTTGTGCGCTGAAAAAATGTTGGTGAAAATTGTGGAGCGGGCAAAACAATTGGTCGCAGAAAATGGAACGTTACTATCTGGTTCGGCATCGCTTGATTTTTTTCTTGGCATTTCTTCAGATGAAGATGTAATTGAAAAAAATATCGACAAATTTTGTCTGCTCGATGATTATGATCTGACAAGCGCAATCAAGAACTGGATGTTCCATCCCGACAAAATATTATCTACACTTTGCCGGTTTATTATCGATCGCCATTTATTAAAAGTTATCCTACAGGCAAACCCATTTAGCGAAACCTACGTACAGGAATTGAAATATAAAGTGATGGAAGAGTTTGGTTTTAATGAAGAAGAAGCATCTTACTTTGTCATCACAGGTGAAACGAGGAACACAACCTACAATACGTCTGATGAGCGAATCAATATTCTTTTTAAAAATGGGAGCGTGAAGGACATTTCACAAGTTGATAACGCATTAATTCATCAAACTTTGTCGAGCGCTGTTAAAAAATTTTATATTTGCTTTGCAAGAAAATAGTTCATTGCTCATAGTTGATGGTTCATAGAAGAGCAAGTTGTTGTTATCAACCATGAACTATTAACTATCAACCCCAAAAATTTATGCAATTTCCTGCTGCGCAAATTGCGCTCATAATCGGTGGCAAAATTGATGGCGACCCAACCGTTGCAGTCTCTTCGTTCGGAAAAATTGAAGAGGCAACAAAAGGTCAGCTTGCTTTTTTGGCCAACCAAAAATATGAAGAGCATCTTTATACCACACAAGCTTCGGTTATCATAATTAATGAAACGCAGGAATTAAAACAAACCATCGCTGCTACACTAATCCGTGTTCCAGATGCATATTCTGCTTTTGCAACGCTTTTATCAAAATATCAGGAAATCGCTTCGCAACAATTGATCGGCGTTCAAGAACCATCTTACATTTCCAAAACAGCAAAGCTTGGTGAAAAAATTTTTATCGGCGCGTTTGCCTATCTCGGCGAAAATGTTTGCATTGGCAATCATGTAAAAATTTTCCCAAACGTATATATTGGCGATAATGTAAAAATAGGCGACCATTCTGTTTTACATCCGGGTGTAAAAATTTATCATGATTGTGTGATAGGAAAAAATGTAACTATTCACGCAGGCACTGTTATCGGAAGTGATGGATTTGGATTTGCACCACAGGCTGATGGAAGTTTTAAGAAGGTGCCGCAGATTGGAAATGTGGTTGTAGAAGACTTTGTTGAGATTGGCGCCAATGCAGCTATTGACAGGGCAACCATTGGATCAACGCTTATTAAATCGGGCGCAAAATTGGATAATCTGATTCAGATTGCTCATAATGTGGAAGTAGGAAATAATACGGTGATTGCGGCGCAAGTTGGTGTAAGCGGGAGCACGAAAATTGGCAACAATGTGATGATTGGCGGACAAGCTGGTCTTGCAGGTCATTTACAAATTGCCGATCACAGCAAGATCAATGGGCAAAGCGGTGTGAGCAAATCTATCAAAACGCCCAACTCTGCGGTAACGGGATCACCTGCATTTGAATATACCAACGCGTTGCGCAGCCAAGCTATTAGTAGAAAACTTCCAGAAATTGAAAAACGGTTGAAAGAACTGGAAAATTTGGTGAAGCAATTCATGGCGGAGAAAGTGTGATTAAAAATTAATAATTGATAATTTAGTAATTAGTAATTCTGAAATTTATAACTCGCTGCTCAAAGTCGTTTCATAGAAATCGTAAATCACAAATAATTTTTCTCCTAACTTTCAATCATAAATTTTATTATGGCGAGTAACAAAGATGCATTTCTGCAAGCTGTAAACAACGGCTATTCATTCAAAAGTGAATCTGTAAAAATTGGCATTGGCATGCTTGATGGGCAAGCTGTTGATGGCGCAGTAGTGAACCTGCCATTGAAAACAATGAACCGACACGGCTTGATCGCAGGAGCAACTGGAACGGGCAAAACAAAAACCTTGCAGATGATCAGTGAATCTCTGAGCGACGCAAGCGTTCCTGTTTTGGTGATGGATATTAAGGGCGACTTGAGTGGACTTGGTGCTGTCGGAACAGTGAATGATAAAATAACTGATCGCTGTAAAAAAATTGGCATCAGTTATAAACCTTCAGCATATCCCGTTGAATTTTTGACATTGAGCCAAGAAAAAGGTTCTCGGTTACGCGCCACCGTTAGCGAGTTTGGTCCAGTGCTTCTTTCAAAAATTTTAGAGCTGAATGATACGCAGGAAGGTTTGGTTGCAATGATTTTTAAATATTGCGATGATAATAAATTGCCGTTGCTCGATCTAAAAGATTTTATAAAAGTGCTTCAATATATCAGCAATGAAGGCAAAGATGAAATTGCAAAAAATTACGGGAATATTTCAACTACATCAACTGGAACTATTCTTCGTAAAGTTGTTGAATTGCAGCAACAGGGTGCTGATGTTTTTTTTGGCGAGAAAAGTTTTGAGGTGAATGATCTGATGCGCATTAGTGATGATGGTCGTGGAATCATCAGCATATTACGTGTTACCGATTTGCAGGACAAGCCTAAATTATTTTCAACATTTATGTTGCAAATGCTTGCTGAATTATATGCTTCTTGTCCGGAAGAAGGCGATCTGGATAAACCTAAATTAGTAATGTTCATTGATGAAGCACATTTGGTTTTTGATTCTGCCAGCGATGCACTTTTAAAACAAATTGAAACGATTATAAAACTTATTCGCTCAAAAGGCATTGGCGTTTTCTTCTGCACACAAAATCCGATGGACGTTCCCGCCAGCGTACTTTCTCAATTAGGTTTGAAAGTGCAACATGCCTTGAGAGCATTCACTGCTGCCGATAGAAAAACAATTGTGCAAACCGCACAAAACTATCCTGAAACGCAATTTTATAAAACAGAAGACCTGATCACGCAAATGGGAATTGGCGAAGCATTTGTAACGATGCTGAATGAAAGTGGTGTTCCCACTCCGCTTGTTCATTGCATGATGCGACCACCACAAAGTCGAATGGATATTTTAGCTCCTGCAGAAATCGATGCGATTGTTGCCAAGTCGAAAATTGCGACAAAATATAATCAGGTTATCGACAGTGAAAGTGCTTATGAAATTTTGACTGCAAAATTGGCTGAAGCAGCAAAAAACAGTCAGCAAAATAATAACACTGGTGGCAGCGGTGGCAAGCAAGAACCATCAACGCTCGATAAAATATTGAACAGTTCTGCTGTTCATCAGGTTGAAAGAACCGCAGCCAGTATTATTACAAGAAGCTTATTAGGTGCTTTGGGTTTGGGCGGAAGAAGCAAGAAGTAAAATGAAGCTCTTTATTCACAATCTCATTTTCATTTTTCCATCCTTATCAACCAACAATTTATTTTCAGACTGCAAGTGATTGATCACTTTCCAAGCTTTTTCTTTGTTAATGCCAGAAAGATTTTGCAATAATTGAATTGCATCTATTGATTGCGATTTAACAGCAGCATCTATTCGCTGATGAATATTTTCAAATTCCTCTTTTGATAGATTGATATTTTTCTGATGCAGGCAATTGTCGCAAACGCCGCAAGGTTTTGCGTTTTCATCACCAAAATAATTTGCAATGAATTGGCCGCGGCATTGCACATCTATTTTTACATATTCTATGAACGACGCAATCCGTCGTTCATATTGCTTTTTTCTTTTTTGATAATTTATCTGATTGATCTTTACATCTTCAGCCTTCGTTCTATTTTGTATAAAATATAATTGCGGCGAATCTTTTTGTGGTTGATATTGAATGATTCCAAAGCCATGCAATTTTTTTAAATCATTAATGATATCATCCACATGTCTTTTCAATAAAAATGAAATTGTTTTTTCATGAACAGAAACTGGATAATCAAAAATGCCGGAATACGTGCGCAACAAAGATTTTATTACTGGCTCAAGTGCAGGATTGTTCTTTTCAAAATCATACAGCAATTCTTTGTTCGTGGTAAATTCAATTTTTGATGGAACAAAAACTTGTTCGTTGAATGATAATAATTCTTCCTGCTCCAATGCTTTCAATGCATACACAACCAACTGCGCGTTCAATTTAAATTTGCCGATGAAATCGGCAATATCAAAATCATAATAATTTCCTTCTCCCGTTCCTGATGCTATTTGCAAATAATTCATCACTGCCTGATAAACAACCCGAATATTTTCTATCGTTGGGAAATGTATATCTGGCAAGGATTTCAGCTCTTCCAATTCTTTATCTGTATATAATAAAACAACGTAAGATTTTTTTTCATCCCTCCCTGCACGCCCAGCTTCCTGATAATAATTTTCCAAACAATCTGGCACGTCCGCATGAACAACTGTTCGCACATCAGGTTTGTCAATGCCCATTCCGAAAGCGTTGGTACAAACAATTACTCGTGTTTCATTTTTGATCCACGATTCCTGTTTTTTATTTCTTTCCTCACTCGGTAATCCTGCATGATAATAATTTGCATTGATGCCGTGCATGTTCAGCAGATCTGCGATTTCTTTTGTTCGTCTCCGGCTTCTGCAATACACAATGCTACTTCCTTTCACCTTTTCTAAAATCTCTTTTATTTTATTCATCTTCACATCCACATCAAAAACGCTATATGAAAGATTGGCACGCTCAAAAGATTGCCGAAAAATTTTTTGGTTTTTGAACTCCAGCTTTTCACAAATATCATTCTGCACTTCTTTTGTTGCAGATGCTGTAAGCGCCAGCACTGGCAATCCCCGCAATTCTTCCCTCAATGCAGCAATGCGTAAATAAGACGGACGAAAATCGTAGCCCCATTGCGAAATGCAATGTGCTTCATCAACCGCAATTAAATTAATATTGAATGAAGGCAGATATTCTTTAAACAGATTCGTCTCTAATCTTTCCGGCGACACATACAGAAATTTGCAATTGCTTTCGCCCGCAACTTTCATGGTGTTCATCACCTCTTTCCTTGTCATGCCAGAATAAATGGCGAACGCCGTGATCCCTTTCCTGCGTAGGCTTTCCACCTGATCTTTCATCAACGCTATAAGCGGACTTATTACCAAACACAAACCATCACTCATTAATGCCGGCACTTGAAAGCAAACAGATTTTCCGCCGCCTGTTGGCAGCAATGCAAGCACATCTTTTTTCTGCAGCACCGCGTTAATAATATCTTCCTGTAGCGGACGAAAAGAATCGTGCCTGTAATATTGTTTGAGTATGTCGAGGGGAGACGGTGTCAATTTATGATGTGTGATGTTAGATGTACGATTTCCTGATTAGTTTCCAGTTCTTTAGCTCGAACTTTATGATTAATTGCTCACAACTTCCTCTACGAATTTCGCATTGAGCTATTTTCAAATTTTCACATTATCTCATTAGTATATTATCCTATTAGCACTTTATCCCATTAATCTCACAAATCTCAGTTCAGACAACCTTTTTCACAAACAACCTCACCGAATTTGCGGCAAGCACCACATCGCTCAAACCCATTGCCAGTGCGGCAACTGCGGGTGAAAGCAAACCAAGTGCAGCAATAGGAATAGCGATCACATTATAAAAGAAAGCCCAGAATAAATTTTGTTTGATGGTCACAAATGTGTGTTTTCCCAATCCTAAAGCAAGTGGAAAATTTTTGATCCCATTATTCATTAACACAACATCAGCCGTTTGCATCGCAATATGAGACGCATCGCTCAATGAAATTCCAATGGTCGCTTTTGCCAACGCAGGTGCATCATTAATGCCATCGCCAATCATCGCAGTCGGAACCAAACCATTCAACTTCTCAACCATATTCAACTTCTCAACCGGCGTTTGCTCCGCAATCACTTCATCAATTCCTAATTGCGATGCCAATAAATCGCATTTATCTTTTTTATCACCACTTAATAAAATGGTTTTGATGTTTCTTTTCTTAAAATAATCAACAACGGCTTTTGCTTCTGCGCGAATTTCATCCTGCACATCAATCCAACCAATCAGTTCATTATTTTTTATTACATATACATTATGCTTATCATCTGAAATGAAAGCCGATGCGGCTTTGTAAGAACCTGCCATATAAACATTACCATCTTTATCTTCAGCTTTCATTCCCAATCCTTTTATCTCTTCTATCTTTTTCCAACGGATTTCATTTTTCGCTTTCCAGGAAGTCGCAATACATTTTGCTATTGGATGATTGGAATATTTTTCGAGAGAGAAGGTGATGCGTTGAAATTCTTCTTGGGTGAGTTGTGAGTTGTGAGTTGTGAGTGAAGAGCCGCTAATTGCAAATTTCCCTGTAGTTAATGTTCCTGTTTTATCAAATACAACTTGTTGAATATTTTTAAACAGCTCCAAACTTTTTGCATTGCGAAATAAAATTCCATTTTTCGCTGCGCGACCAAGCCCGACTGCAATTGCCGCAGGCGTTGCCAAACCCATTGCGCAAGGGCAAGCAATTACGAGCACAGCAATACTACGCATAAGCGAAGGTGTTAGTTCTTGAAAATAAAAATAATTGCCTATAAATGTAACTGCTGCGATTATCAATACAACCGGAACAAAAATGGCACTGATCTTATCTGCCATTTGCTGAACTGGCGGCTTTTCTCCCTGAGCTTGTTTAACCAGATTGATAATATTTGAAAGCACGGAATCATCTGCGGCAGCCGTTACTTGGGCTTTCACTGTTCCATCAGTAATCAGACTTCCCCCTATCAAATTATCCTTTGCATGTTTTTCGAGCGGCATGCTTTCGCCTGTGATAATGCTTTCATTCACGCTTGCATCGCCCCATAAAATTTTGCAATCTGCCGGAATCTGCTCACCGGATTTTATAAGTATCAAATCTCCACTTCTCAATTGCGAATTTTCAATCGGAAAAATTTGCTCCTGATGCTGATCATCAAACGCAATCATATTCGCCATTACCTTTTGCGACTTCGCTAAACTGTTCAACGCTTTTTGTGTTGATTGAACAGCAACATCTTCAATATAATTCCCGAAAAATATTAATGTAATAATCGCTGCTGCTGTTTCGTAGAATAAATAATTTTCTCCGAGATTCAAAATCGTCCCAATCAAACTGTACAGAAATGCAGCCGTTGCACCAATCGCAATCAGCACATTCATGTTCGGCATTTTGTTGCGCACACTTTGTATTGCGCTTCTCCCAAAAAAATTCATGCCAACAATATAAACTGGCAAACATAAAGCAAGCTGCAACCACGGGTTCATGAGCCAATGGAAATGGATCCACTTATCGAGCATGTGCAGCATCAAAGGCAATGTGAAAACGAGGCAGAAAAGAAATCTTTCAAAATGATTTTTTAAAAAGCGTTTACGCTTCACCGTTAAATCATTATTGCCTGTGTGAACCTCATAACCCAGCGATTCAATGCCTTTGATAATATTTGGTTGGGAACTGTTGCCGTTTGCATCAAAGCTCACATCGCCGCCGATGAGGTTCACTTTTACATTTTCCAGTCCTTCTTTTTTGAGATAGTTCCCAATCGTTAATGCACAATTGGCGCAGCTCATGCCTTCCACTTTCCAGTTTACTGTTTCCACGATTTATCTGATTTATTAATAGTAACAACAAATGCTGAGCAAATTTAGTTTACCTGACTGTTTGTATGCGAAATTAACCGCAGAGACGCGGAGTCGCAGAGAAAATTGTCTCGCAACGGCGCAAAGACGCAACGTGAGGGCGCTGCGCTTTTGCAAGACAAGATAAAGAGAGTTGCCAATTATAAAACCAGAGCTCAATAGAATTCCTGCGGTACAAGTGAGTGACACAACCGAAGCTGAAGATAGTTCGTCAAGCTCACTGCCAAATGCTCTTTGAAAAAAAAATTGATAATTAAGAATTAGAAATTAATAATGCATTCTTGAATCGAAGAACCGAAAACTTGAAACTCCAAACTGGAAACTTATCAGGAAATCACAAATCCAAAATCATAATTCATAAATCCTCACTGCTATCTTTGCAAAATGGAATTGACGTTTGATTTGAAACATATTCATGATGCTGCAAAAAAAATTTGGCAGCATTCAGTCGACAAGAAAGTTTTTGCTTTTCATGGAAACATGGGAGCCGGAAAAACCACGTTCATCCACGCTTTGTGCGATGAAAAAGAAGTGACCAGCACAGTTGGCAGCCCAACATTTTCTATCATTAATGAATATGTTTACGATGGAGGAAAAATTTTTCATATTGATCTATATAGATTGAAAGATGAGGAGGAAGCAATTCGTACTGGTGTTGAAGATTGCATTTATTCCGGTGAAATTTGTTTGGTTGAATGGGCTGAAAAAGCGCCCAACCTATTTCCAGAAGATGCCGTGAAAGTTTTCATACAAATGGTTGATGAAAACACGAGAAAAATTATCATTAATTGAGCCAGAAAAACCTTCAATTCAATTTAAAATTGTAATTTAATTCTATATCGCGATTGCATAAAAAGTCATCGTTAAGCCCTTAGACATGTCTCAACAAAAACCTATCATCAGTACTTCTTTCAGCTACGAAACATTAGAGGAAACCCTTGATATAAAACCTAAAGGCGCACATCTTCATATCGGCATCCCGAAAGAAACAGCATTTCAGGAAAACCGTATTGCGCTGACGCCCGAAGCAGTGAGCGTGCTGGTGAGCAACGGCCATCATGTGGTTATTGAGCACAATGCTGGTGAGGCAACCCATTACCGCGATAAAGAATATAGCGAAGCCGGAGCAAAAATTGTTTACGACAAAGCAGAAGTGTTCAAAGCTCCGCTATTGGTGAAAAGTGCGCCTATTGTTGAAGAAGATTTGCCGCTTCTTCAAATGAACCAAATTATAATTTCTCCCATCCATCTTTCGGCAATGAAATCTGAGCTTTTGGAAAAGATGATGGAGATGAAGATCACAGCCATTTCATTTGAAAATTTAAAAGACGACAGCGACAGCTATCCTATCGTTCGCAGCATGAGCGAAATTGCAGGAAGCGCGGTGATGCTGATCGCGGGACAATATCTCGGTTCATCCAACCATGGCAAAGGCGTTTTGCTCGGAGGCATTTCAGGCATACCGCCAACAAAAGTTATTATACTTGGAGCTGGCATTGTTGGCGAATTTGCAGCCCGCGCAGCACTAGCACTTGGGGCATCGGTGAAAGTTTTTGATAATAGTGTGTATCGTTTAAAAAGATTGCAGAACAATATTGGGCAGCGCATGTGGACCTCTGTGATGGAGCCGCGCATTCTTTCAAAGCAGCTAAAAACATGCGAAGTAGCTGTTGGGGCATTGACATCGCAAAGCGGAAGAACGCCAGTTGTGGTTACCGAAGAAATGGTAAGTAACATGCGCTCGGGAAGTGTGATTATTGACGTGAGCATTGATCGCGGTGGCTGTTTTGAGACTTCTGAAATCACGACACATGAGCATCCGATTTTTATGAAATATGGAGTGATACATTATTGTGTTCCTAATATTCCATCTGGCTTTGCGCGAACAGCCTCTCAGGCTGTTAGTAATGTACTGATGCCTTTGCTACTCGAAGCGGGGGAAGAAGGCGGTTTTGAAAATTTGGTGTGGCACAAAGTTCATTTGCGCAGCGGCATTTATTTATTCAAAGGTGCGCTTACCAATTTTCATCTTAGCCAGAGGTTTGATTTGAAATACACTGATTTGAATTTGTTAATAGCGAGCCAACGGTGAGAGTAATCACGATAAAGGAATAGGATAATGCTTGTCTTCATGTTGTTTAATCAATAATAATATCATTTTCAAATCCTCATCTTTAGCAGTATTTGTTTTCGCTTTATTATCAAATTGCTTGTCAACCCAATCAAGATATGTTTGGTAATCTTTTTTAGATTTTATCGCCTTCAGTTTCATACTTACTTTTTATAATCCATAATATTAACCCTCTTCCCGCAAAACCCAAACTCCTGCTCATCATTAGAGCTTACAATTACTATACGATTGGCGCAATAGTTTTTAATAAGCTGATGATACAATGCAATTCCTTCCTCATCCAAATTGGTGCAAGGTTCATCAAGTAAGAGAACAGGAACATCAGAAAAAAATGCCTGAGCGAGTTTTGCCCTTTGTTTCATGCCGGAAGAATAATAACGGATCTGTTTATGTGCAGATTTTTCAAGACCAATTTCAGCAATTATTTTTTGGATATCCATTCCCGTTATAAACGGTTTGAAAGTTTGGTGGAACTGAAGAAACTCTGTCAATGTCATTTCTTCAATCAATTCCATATAAGGTGCAGCGATGGAAATTTGCTGGTAGAAATTTTCGGACGTGAGGCGATGGTCGATGGTGGTTGATTGATGGTCGTGTTTAGTTTTGGGCATTGCTTCTGAATTCGGCCATCTATCATCTATCATCTTGTACTCAATCTTCCCTTCGCTCTCCGCTACCGCACCTGCAATGACTTGTAGCAGTGTTGATTTGCCAGATCCATTTGGACCGATAATCGCATAGCTATGACCATTAGTAAATTCGTACTGGACGTGACGGAAGATCCAATCGCGGTTAAAACGCTTGCCAACATTAGTCAGCGTAATCTTCATCCATGTTATTTTTGGAGTAGCGTTTGATAATACCTCTGCCGCTTTCGCGAATGAAAGTAACGATTTCATCACGCTCATCAGTAGCAGGAAATTCCTCTTCGAGATGCTCAAGTGCCTGACTAGTGTTCATCCCTTTATTATAGATCACGCGGTAAATATCAAGTATGTGATTGATCTTATCTACAGTAAAGCCCCTCCGCTTTAAGCCGATTGAATTAACACCGGCATAGCTTAATGGCAGCCTGCCTGCTTTGATGTAAGGCGGAATATCTTTTCCTACCAATGATCCGCCAGCAATAAAAACATGATGACCAACTTTCACGAACTGGTGAATGGCGCACATGCCTCCAAGTATTACCCAATCTCCAATAACAACGTGACCTGCCACCTGAGAATTGTTGCTTAATATGCAGTTGTCGCCAATAATGCAATCATGCGCAATATGGCTGTAAGCAAGTATCATACAGTTCTTGCCCACTTTCGTTTTCCATCTGTCTTTGGTGCCCCGATGAACCGTAACAAATTCACGGATGGTTGTATTATCTCCTATTTCTACTGTTGTATTTTCTCCATCGAATTTCAGATCCTGAGGTATCGCAGAAATGACCGCACCGGGAAAAATATGGCAGTTCTTTCCAATCCGCGCCCCTTCCATAATCGTCACATTACTGCCAATCCAAGTGCCCTGACCAACTTCTACATTTTGATGGATCACTGAAAATGGATCAACCTTTACATTGGTTGCCAGTTTAGCATTTGGATGAATATAAGTATGCGGATGGATCATTGAGCTTTTTGTTTTAGTGGATGATGTATCATTGATACTCATTTAAGAATTTTGTTTAAAAGAGTTCATGATATCTTTTATCTGCTGGGCTTTTAGGGCAAATAAAAAATGTCAGGCAACATTACCTGACTGACAAATATAATTTAATTATCAGTAATGGTACTCGTTAAGAACTTGTTATTAAGAAGTCCTCTTCACCAATTGCGCAACAAGATCTGCTTCTGTTGCGATTTTATTTCCAATGAATACGGTTCCTCTCATTTCACAAATTCCACGACGGATGGGAGAATTTAATTCGAGCCTTAAAATCATCGTGTCACCGGGCACAACTTTTTGCTTGAATTTACAGTTGTCAATTTTCAGAAAATAAGTATCGTACTCTCCTGGGGGCATTGCATTAATTGCCAGTATTCCGCCAGTTTGAGCAAGCGCTTCTATTTGCAGAACGCCAGGCATCACAGGGTTGCCCGGAAAATGACCTGGAAAAAATGGCTCATTGAAAGTAACATTTTTAATGCCCACAATATGCTTGTCTGACAGCTCAATGATTTTATCCACTAATAAAAATGGATATCTGTGCGGCAATGTTTTTTCAATCTGTTGAGAATTAAAAATCGGAGCTTGGTTAGGATCATAAACAGGCACATTTCTTACGTGCTTGTTCTTTTTTATATATTGTTTTAATTTTCTTGCAAAATCAACATTGGTAGAATGCCCAGGGCGATTTGCTATGATATGGGCTTTAATTGGATAACCAATCAGGGCGAGATCGCCAATCACATCAAGTAGTTTATGGCGAGCCGGCTCATTGGGATATCTTAGTTCAAGATTGTTCAGATATCCTTCGCTCTTCACTTCAATTTTATCGCGCTTAAATGCTTTTGCCAAACGACTCATCTCCTCTTCTGTAACAGGCTTATCAACCACCACAATTGCGTTATTGATATCGCCACCTTTCACAAGGTTATTATCAAGCAACATTTCAAGTTCATGCAAAAAACAAAAAGTGCGGCATGGAGCAATTTGCGATTTGAAATCTTTCATTTTTTTCAAACCTGCATGCTGTGTGCCAAGAACAGGGCTATTGAAATCGATCAGCGTAGTGACCTGATATTCCATAGAAGGCATCGCTGTCATTTCAACCCGTTTCTTATCGTCGTAGTAAGTGATGTTGGTGTCGATACTATACCAAGCCTTTGCAGCATCCTGTTCAATCACACCAACCTCTTCAATCATCTCAATAAAAGGCTCCGAACTCCCATCCATAATCGGGGTTTCAGGACCGTTCATTTCAATCAGGCAATTATCTACACCCATGCCCACGAGCGCAGCCAGCACATGTTCAACCGTATTGATCTTTACCCCATTTTCTTCCAGCGTTGTGCCGCGTGAAGTATCGGTAACCAAATCACAATCTGCTTTAATAATCGGCTGACCGGGCAAATCAACCCTTTGAAACTGATAGCCATATCCTGCATTGGCAGGCTTAAGCGTCATATCAACTTTAATGCCTGTGTGCAAACCTGTGCCTGAAATACTTACTGCCGAAGCTAATGTGTGTTGTTTATCAGGATTGAAATTTTGATCCATGCTCTTTTAATTAGCCGGCAAAGATACAATTCGGCATGGATTTATGAGCCTCAAATAATTGGGCGATATAGGGTGCTGGCGATATAACTTGCTTCGCGATTTCCACTCACTACTCACTACTCACTCTAAATATCCTCTTCCCTCTCCAACATCAATATCGCGCTTTGTGGAACGATGAAATATTTTTCATTTTCATAAAGCACTTCGGTTGCGCCGCTCAATAAAAAAATAGCAATGTCGCCCTCTCGTGCCTGCAACGGAACATACTTCACCTGATCATCCTGATTTTTCCATGGCTCATCATCAACGGGCATTGGTATTGCATATCCAGGTCCTGTTTTGATCACATAACCTTGTTGTACTTTTTCTTTTTCCTGAACTCCAGGCGGAAGATATAGTCCTGAGCTGGTGCGCTCATTAAGCTTTGTGAGGCGAATGAGAACGCGATCTCCAATAACCACTAATTTTTTGAATTTATTATTTGCGGTGATGTGCATCTTTTGTCTTTGGTTTGATAAAAATATTTTCCAAAATTAATGATCACAAGCGAAGTCTGAACTATGATTTATGTGATTGAATGATTGGTATGATTTGCTATATCGAAAATTGCTTCTTGCATTTCTTGTTCCTTCATTCTTGTACCCTGTTTCTTGTATTTGATTCCTCCTTTTACCTAACACCCTCCACCTTCTACTTTCCTCAAAATGAATTATTAACAAAATATTACTCGCTCAAACAACATAACCGCAAATGATTTAATTTTATTTGTACTTAAATTAATTCAATATGGAAGGCAAAAAACCTAAAATACTATTGTGCGAAGATGATCAAAACCTGGGAATGGTATTGAAAAATTATCTTGAGCTGAATGATTACGATGTAACATTGGAACGCGACGGAAGACTTGGGCTCGCTGCATTTCAGCGCGAAAAATATGATTTGTGCTTGCTGGATATTATGATGCCGCACATGGATGGATTTACTTTAGCAGAAGAAATCCGCGATGTTGATGCTGACATCCCATTGTTTTTTCTGAGCGCAAAAACAATGAAGGAAGATATTATTCAAGGATATAAACTCGGTGCTGATGATTACATCACCAAGCCTTTTGACAGTGAGGTGCTTTTGCTAAAAATCAAAGCGATACTGAAACGCAATGAGGACATGAACAAAGAAGCTGACAACAAAGAGTTTGATCTTGGCTTTTATCATTTCAATCCAAAGCTTCGCGAACTGAGCCATAAAGGACAGATGCAAACACTTTCCCCAAAAGAAAATGAATTGTTGAAAATGCTTTCAGAACATGTGAATGACCTTTTGCCGAGAGAGCAGGCATTGAAAAAAATCTGGGGCAGCGATACTTATTTCAATGGAAGAAGCATGGATGTTTATATTGCGAAGCTCAGAAAATATCTGAAAGAAGATACCGATATCGAGATTGTGAACATACACGGAAATGGTTTCCGGTTGGTGGCTCCGCAAATTGCTTAAGCAAAAATTATATGATTGAAAATACAAAGGGATTGAACAAAATTCAATCCCTTTTTTAATGGCTTTGGAAAAGCTATAAGTCGCGAGCTCCGAGCTCCGAGCAAAAATTTTCAAAACTTCTTGGAAATCGAAAAGCTGTTTTGCTCGAAGCTCACAGCTAATAGCTCAAAGCTTTTCCTAAAACAGCAATTGTTCTCCACTTCTTCCCGGCATTGTTTTCCCCAAATGCAGATATGCTTTTTCTGTTGCTTCTCTTCCACGTGCTGTGCGTTGCAAAAAACCTTCCTGAATTAAAAATGGCTCATACACTTCTTCCAAAGTTCCCGGCTCTTCGGCAACTGCAGTTGCAATTGTTGTGATGCCAACCGGGCCGCCCTTGAATTTTTCAATAATCGTTAGCAAAATTTTATTATCCATTTCATCAAGACCATGTTGATCGACATTCAAGGCACGCAGTGCGTGTTCTGTTATATTCATATCAATCACTCCGTTGCCAAGAACTTGTGCAAAATCGCGAACGCGCCGCAATAAGCCATTCGCAATTCTTGGTGTGCCGCGGCTTCGTCTCGCAATTTCATTTGCTGCATCTGATGTTATTTTTGAATCAAGAATTTTCGCCGAGCGCAAAATAATTTTATAAAGAACTTCAGCCGTGTAATATTCTAATCTTGATTTAATGGCAAAGCGCGATAATAATGGCGCAGTTAATAAACCACTTCTTGTTGTTGCGCCAACTAATGTAAAAGGATTGAGATTGATCTGTATGCTTCTCGCATTCGGGCCGCTGTCGATCATAATATCAATGCGGTAATCTTCCATCGCAGCATATAAATATTCTTCAACAACTGTACTAAGGCGATGTATTTCATCAATGAACAATACATCATGTGGCTCGAGATTGGTGAGCAAGCCAGCAAGATCACCAGGCTTTTCAATAACAGGTCCTGAAGTTTCTTTAATGTTCACCCCCATTTCATTGGCAACAATCCTGCTCAGTGTTGTCTTGCCCAATCCCGGAGGGCCGTGAAATAAGATATGATCGAGCGCTTCCCCGCGCATCTTTGCAGCCTGAATAAATATTTTCAGGTTATTAATAATTTGTGGTTGCCCAGCAAAATCGACTATTTCTTTCGGGCGAATATTATTTTCAAATTCCTTATCAGCAGAAGTCAATAATTCTTTATCGCTATTTAGATTGTCATTCGGCATCCCTCAAAGTTAGATAGCAAATATCAAAAAGGGAAAAGGGATTTTTCAAAAAAAGCTCAATCTCGAAAACTGTTGATTATTTGAAAATGAAGTCTTTTCTATCAGTTGGCAAAAATTATTTTCAATATATTTGTATATACAAGTATTATGTCCTTACTTTGTATTGTGAAGAAAATTTCAGAAAGCCATTATAGCAAGTGCATGTATTTCGTTTCAAATGCTTTGGCAAGAAAAATGGAAAAGATGGCGCTTGAATCCTGGAAAAAGGTAAATCTTTCTCCAAGTCACGCATATCTTTTGCTGTTAGTAATTGAAAATCCTGGTATCCAGCCAATGGAACTGTGTGAAGAATTGCAGTTGCAACCCTCTACCATCACACGTTTGATGGAAAAACTGGAGCTGAAAAAATTAATAGCAAGGACTTTTGAAGGGAGATTGACGAATGTTTATCCAACTCCAAAAGCAAAGGAATTATTACCAAAACTAAAACAGTGTGTGGCAGATTTTTCTGAAAGCTGTATTTCTATTCTTGGAAAGGAAGAGAGCTTAAAACTTATCCAGAACATGAACCGTGTTTCGGACAAATTAACTTATTAAATTTTTTTATATTAATACTTGTATATACAAATACATAATCACTCAAAAATAAAACAAATGAAACTAGTAATCACAGGTGGCGCGGGCCACATATCAAAACCATTGACAGAAAAATTATTAGCAAAGGGACATCGTGTAACTGTTATTGGTAGAAATGCCGCTAACATAAAAGAACTCGTTGACAAAGGTGCTGAAGCAGCAATCGCCTCGGTAGAAGATGTGAGTTTTTTGACCAAAGCCTTCGCAGGTGCGGATGCGGTGTACACAATGGTGCCGCCGAATATGGCCGCATCAGATTGGAAAGGTTGGATAGCACAGATTGGAAAAAATTATGCTGAAGCGATTAAAGCGAATGGGATAAAACATGTTGTGAACCTCAGCAGCATTGGCGCACATTTATCAGAAGGAGTTGGGCCTGTTACAGGAATTCACAGAGCAGAAAAAGCATTGAATGAATTAAGTGATGTACACATCAAAAATTTGCGCCCAGCATTTTTTTATACAAACCTTTTAGCCAATATCGGAATGATTAAAGGCGTTGGAATCATGGGCGCAAACTTTGGGGGACCTTTATTAAAAGTGCCAATTGTTCATCCTTCGGATATTGCTGATGTTGTTGCTGAAGAATTATCTGATCTGAATTTCACAGGGCATAGTGTTCGTTACATCGCAAGTGATGAGGTAACGACAGATAAAATCGCTGCAGTTTTCGGCAAAGCAATTGGAAAACCGGATCTAAAATGGATTGTATTTAGTGATGAAGATGCATTAAATGGGATGATACAAGCCGGATTGCCTGAAGAAATTGCAAAGAATTATCAAGAGATGAATCATTCTCTTCAATCAGGAAAAATGGCTGAAGATTATTGGAAAAATCATCCTGCAACTTTGCAAAAAACAAAGCTAGAAGATTTCGCAAAGATATTTGCTGCCGCGTATATAAGCGAAGCTCCAGTGGCAGCGCATTAGAAGATACGGGATTCGAGATGCGGGATTCGAGCAAAGACAGTCGAATCCCGCATCTCATATCTCGTACCTATCAGCTCAAAGCTTTTTGCTAATTTTATTCCTATGAACTTAGAAAATTTCAAATCTTCATTGTCGCAAGCACAGCCACCACAAGCTGCTTCAATATTGCTTCAATCTTTATGGCTCGATGCAAAGGGCGATTGGCATGCTGCTCATCATTTGATTGATGCACTTGAAGAATCCAAAGCTTATTGGGTGCATGCTTATCTCCACAGAAAAGAGGGCGATGCATCAAATGCGAATTACTGGTATAGAAGAGCGCAAAAACAAATGCCTTCTTATTCTTTACAAAAAGAATGGGATGAAATTGTGACTGCGTTGTTATGATTTATAAATAGCGATTCATTTGAAGTATTGAATCAGGATCAGGAGAATTTTGAAGCCAGTATTTTTTTTCAGAAAATTTACAAACGCCTGGATAATCGCCTTTATAATTTGTTATATCACTGATGATTTGAAAATGTAGATGTGGCGGCCAGTTGCCATTTTCGAATCGCATCCCAAATTCAGCAATCACTTCTCCTTTTATTATCCTCTTTCCTTCCTGTAAATTTTTTATAGAGTTGAGACTGAGATGACCATATAATGTGTGAAAAGAAATGCCTTCTAGATTATGCGTTAAAATAATTGTAGCTCCATAATCGCTGTCATTATTATTGAAAGCAAAACTGTGCACGATGCCATCAAGCGGCGACATAATTCTCGTGCCTACTTCGCCCCAAATATCAATTCCCAAATGCAATCTTCGTGGTTCCTCATTTGTATCAAAATGTTTGCTTCTTGCATACAATGTTCTATGTTCATCATAACCTCCAATGCCGTATTTGCAATTGTTTTCTTTTAGTTTAGTATTGATATAATTGGAAAAGTTTTCCGTGTTTGCAATTTGTTCTGCTGTCAGTTCTTTATTATTTTCTGTGAAGTCAAATGGAAATAGTTTATCTGTTGCCGCATTGAACGGAACAATCTGATGAAACTCTTTTGCATGTTCTTTCAATAAATTGTCAAGCATAATATATCAACATATATATTTTCTCTTCGAAGCTTTGAGAAAAAAACCCTCTGCGCTCTCTGCGCCTCCGCGTGAAACATCATTTCAATTGCTTCATGATTTCTTCAACTGCACGATCAACCTGCGGATCACGACCATTCAATTTATCTTCAAATGTATTCACAACAAGAATATCAGGTTTCACACCGTTGAATTCAATATCTTTTCCATCAAGCGTATAGCATCCCCAAGAAGGCAGTCGGATAAAAGAGCCATCCACCAAGCCCGCACCACTCGTAAATATTATCCAGTGATAAGTTTCATTGCCAACAATTTTACCAAGCTTCAATTCTTTAAAACCTGTTGCAGTCATTTCTGCATCGCTAAGGCTTTGTTCGTTCGTTAATAACACAATCGGTTTATCACTCGGTGTAAAATTCCCTTGTCTGGTAAGTTTGCCATCACGATATTTCCATTGCAGATAAGAGCGCTGTGATAAAAATTTCAGCACTTCATCATGCACGTTGCCGCCGGTATTATAACGAAGATCAAGAATCAATGCATCTTTATTATTCAGTTGCTCCGTCATGCTGATGATGAATTTATCAAGCTCGTCCGTGCCCATATTTTTCATACATGCATAAGCAATTCTATTATTGCTTTTTTCATCCACACGTTTGTGATTATTATCAATCCATTCATCATACAAATTATCCAGCATACTTTGTTGTGGATGAATTTTTACATCGAAACTTTTTCCAGCCCTGCTGAAAGTCAGTTTTAATTCTTTATCAATTGATGGCTTTGTGAAATAAAAATTTCGATCGATATTTTTATCAACCGCCACATCATCCACTTTTGTCAATTCATCACCAGCAACAACATCCACATCTTTTTTATCAGCCGCAGATTTGCGAACGATGTATTTTACTTTATAAGGATTGTTTTCTTCAAACACAATCCCTGTTTCCATTGTGCTGCTCGCCAAAGAAATTTTTTCATCATCACCGAACGTAGAAAATCCCTGATGTGAGGAATTTAATTCACCCACCATGTCATTCATCAAAACACGCAAATCAGAACGCGTGTTTACGTAAGGCAAAAAGCTGCTATAATGTTCTCTTGTCTTCACCCAATCCAGTCCATGAAAATTCGGATCATAATAATTTTCATCAAGCTGCGCCCATGCTTCATTAAAAATCTGATTGAACTCTTCAGATAAATTTCTGCGGAAAGTGTAGCTGATAGAAATCGGTTCTACTTTATTTGCATCGAGATTTAGCTTGTAAATATTTTCATTGAACAATGTGAAATATTTGTCGCCGCTCGCAGCAACATCAAACCCTCGGGAATCCGCGCCGCTAATTTTTTCTGTTTTGTTTGGCTCGAAAGGTTCAATCGTTGTTTTCCAAAGCGCCGTTTTTCCCAATTCATGATCGCTTGTGTAAAGAACAATTGTCTTTTTATCTTTCTGAAAAACATTCACCAAATATTGCGATCCGAATGAAGGACTAATCTGTTCAATTCTTTCCATGATATTATTTACATCAATCACAATCGGAGCTGAAACTGTATCTTTCTTCATATCCTTTTTTGAAGTGTCTTTCTTTTCTGTTTTAAAAAGCTCTTCATATTTATCACTGCGGAAAGGTTCATCAAGCTTTTGCAATGGCAGGCGATAAATTTTCGGTTCCTGCATTCCGAAAGGATAAGAAGGTTTCAATCTCGCAGATTCAAAATAAATATAATTTCCATCAGGACTCCATATCGGATCAGCTTCTGTAACACCAGTATTTGTGAGATTGATTGTCTTACCTGTTTTCAGGTTGTGAACAAAAATATCCTGCTCAAAATTTCTGATGGCAGTGAAGCAAACATAATTTTCATCAGGAGAAAACACAGGTCCTGAATTTTGAAATGCCCAAATTTCATCTTTCACAATGGTCTTGCTTTCGAAAGATTTCAAATCGAGAATGCGCACTTCATTTCGTCCACTTAAGTAAACTGCTTTCGTTTTTGTTTTGTTGAAAGAAATGGAACGATTATTATCCTTATCGTTTGTAAGCTGCTTCAGTCCTGCACCTCCGTCTGCTGCAATTGTGTACAAATTCAAAAAACCATTTTCTGTTTGATTGAAAAGAATGGTTTTATTATCACTCAGCCATTTCACTTCAAGTGCTCTTTCGGCTGAACCTTTTTTTATTTGCTCAACAAATTTTCCTTCCACATCACTCACAAAAATTTCGCCGCGAGAAGCGAAAACTAATTTCTTTCCATCAGGCGAAACATCAAAATTGGTCATGTTACCTTTCACCTCAAAGTCTTTTTCTTTGGAAAGAATACTGTTCCTGATGATATTGATTTTTAATTTCTCCGATTTTTTAGAAGCAACATCGTAGATGTATAACTGATAATCTTTTTCAAATACTACTTTGCCGCCATTCGCATTTACGATGGCATTTTTAATAGAACTGTTGAAAGTAGTGAGTGGTGTTTTTTTGCCATTTTCAAAAGTGTAAAGGTTGTATTCATTATTATTTTCGTCAGAAATAAAATAGATATTTCCTTGCTTATCAAGCGTTGCGCCAAAATCTTTTCCTATATAATCCGTATAGCGTTTGTATTTCTTTGTGGAGGGATTGTAAGACTGAATATCAGGATTGAATGGACCTTTATAATGTTTGCGCTGAACCTGGTTGCTGCTCTCCCATGTGTCGTTAAAAAATATTTCTCCACTGGAAGGATGCTCGAATAAATTATGATCGTACTGAAAAAAATAATTCCCGAACACACGTTGCGGCGTTCCACCATTAATGCTCACTTTATATCCAGCCGAACGGCTCGCTCTGGTTGATGTAAAATAAATATATTTCGAATCCCAGCTCCAAGAACTCATTTCATCAGATGCACTATGAAAAGTAAGCTGCTTAATATCTCCACCAGCGATTGGCATTAGGAATATATCTGCATTTCCATACTGACGACCCGTGAATGCGATCCATTTACCATCCGGTGAAACACGTGCATTGTTTTCATAACCCTGCATAGCAGTGAGACGAACCGCTGAACCGCTTGCTACATCTGCTTTCCAGAGGTCGCCTTCAAAACTAAAGACAACAGTTTGTCCATCGGGAGTGAGGCATGGCTGAGACAAAAAATATGCATCGCTATTTTGTGCGACAGCAAATAGAGACGATAAAATACATATCGTTATAACAAGAAATTTCTTCATGGCAGAAAATTTTGGATGATGAAGATATTTTATCTGTGGCAGAAAAAGAAGAAACTTCGGAGGTGAATGGTGAATGGCTAATTGTGAATGGTCAATGGTGAATGGTGAATAGAGAGCGCCGAAAATTAACATGCCACGGTTTGAAACCGTGGCACGAATAAATTCAGCATTCACAATTTTTATACCTCGCAAAGACGCAACGTATTGGTTCGTTCTCTCTTTGCGCCTTTGCGCCTTTGCGTCTTTGCGAGAGATTATGTTACCACGTTGATCATCTTATTCTTTACAAAAATGATCCTTTTCGGCTGTTTTCCTTCAAGCCATTTCTGCACTGTTTCGTTGGCAAGAATAATTTCTTCCACCTGTTGCTGCGTCGCATCCAGAGAAATATTCAATTCCGATTTTGTTTTGCCATTCAGTGCGACTGGATAATTTTTTGTTGATTCAATCAAATATCTTTCTTCTGATTTTGGATATGCTGCATCCAAAATATTTCCAGTGTTGCCAAGCTGATGCCATAATTCTTCTGCAATATGCGGAGCATAAGGCGTTAAAATAATGAGCAATTTTTCAAGCACTTCTTTTTTATGACATTTCAGATCGCCGAGTTCATTCACAGCAATCATACCTGCACTTACTGCTGTGTTGAAAGAAAAACGCTCTGTATCTTCTTCAATCTTTTTAATTGTTTTATGGATCACTTTCAATTCAGCATCATTTGCTTTTTCATCATTCCAAACTTTGCCTTTCAGATCATCATAAAACAAACGCCATAATTTTTTCAAGAAGCGATGAACACCTTCAATTCCTTTTGTATCCCAAGGTTTGCTTTGCTCAACAGGACCGAGGAACATTTCATACATGCGGAAGGTGTCGGCACCGTATCTCGTTACTAAATCATCGGGATTAACTGTGTTGAATTTTGACTTGGACATTTTTTCAACTTCTGAGCCGCAGATGTATTTTCCATCTTCTAGAATAAATTTTGCATCAGCATATTCTCCATTACGCCATTTCTTAAATTCATTAATATCTAATTCAACTCCGTCCACAATGTTTACATCAACATGTAGATCCATTATAACAAAATTTGGAACAAAACCTATCCCTATCAATATATCTGAAATAGCTTTGTCAAGTAATTGAATTATCTCTTGTTGATTATGCACAAATCCATCTCTAAATGATTTCGAAACAAGAATTATAGGCAACTTTGAAACATCAAAATCTGTTTTAAAAAATCCGTGCCATGAAATCTTGTACACAAACCTCGAACTCCCCTGTATCATCCCCTGATTCACCAATTTTTTATATGGCTCATCATGACCGATATAACCTAAGTCATGCAAAGCTTTTGTCCATAAGCGGCTATATAATAAATGCCCAACGGCATGTTCTGTTCCGCCGATATATAAATCAACCTGTCCCCAATAATCGCTCACTTTCCTATCGCAAAATGTTTCGCTGTTGTGCGGATCCATATAGCGCAAAAAATACCAACTGCTTCCGGCGTAGCCGGGCATGGTATTGGTTTCTCGTAAGACCTCACCCCGACCCTCTCCAGAGGAGAGGGAGACATGAGCCCAATCTTTCAAATTAGCCAACGGTCCTTCACCATCAGGTCCCGGTCCATATTTTTCAACTTCAGGAAGTATCAGCGGCAATTCTTTTTCATCCAACGGATATGCAATACCGTTATTCCAAATAATCGGAAACGGTTCGCCCCAATAACGTTGACGGCTAAACGCCGCATCGCGCATTCTGTAATTCACTTTTTTCTTGCCAATGCCTAGCTCTTCAATTTTATTATTCGCTACTTCAATCGCATCGCGCATCACAATGCCATTCAAAAAATCGCTGTTCTCCAACACAGCATCTTTGGTTGGGTTTGCTTCTTCGCCGTTATAATGTTTGCCGATAATATTTGTGATGGGAATATTAAAGTGCTTCGCGAATTTAAAATCGCGTTCATCACCGCAAGGCACCGCCATTATCGCGCCCGTTCCATATCCCGCCAAAACATATTCGCTGATCCAAATCGGGATTTCTTTTTCATTAAAAGGATTGATAGCATAAGCACCAGTGAAACATCCCGTAATTTTTTTCTCAGCTTGTCTTTCTCTGTCGCTGCGGCTTTTCACATAAGCGACATATTCATCAACAGCTTGCTTCTGTTCTTTTGTTTTAAAGGAAGAAATCAATTCATGCTCTGGAGCAATCACCATAAAATCAACGCCGAAGATAGTGTCAGGTCTTGTTGTATAAACACGCAGACTCCCAACTCCCGACTCCTCACTCTTAACTTCAAACTCAATCTCCGCTCCATAACTTTTCCCAATCCAGTTGCTCTGCATTTCCTTCATGGCATCACTGAATTCGATTTTTTCTAATCCCTCTAATAATCTATCAGCATATTCCGTGATGCGCAGATACCACTGCCGCAATTTTTTCTTCACCACCGGATAGCCGCCGCGTTCGCTCACGCCATTTATCACTTCATCATTCGCCAAAACAGTTCCCAATGCCTCGCACCAATTCACTTCGCCATAACCGCAATAGGCAAGGCGATATTCCATCAGGATTGTTTGCTGAGTGAACTCGTCGAAGGAACTCCATTGCGTTGGAGAAAATTGCGAATTGCGGATTTGAAATTGGGGATTGGGAATTACGAATTGCGAATTTGGGATTGGATGATTAATGTTTCCTTCCTCCGCAAAAATATTTATTAATGATTCAACGCTTTCAGCCTTCTGTGTTTTGCGATTGTAAAAGCTTTTGAATAGTTGCAAAAAAATCCATTGCGTCCATTTATAATATTGCGCATCGCTTGTGCGCACTTCGCGGCTCCAGTCGAAACAAAAACCAATCTTATCTAATTGCGCACGAAAATTTTTGATGTTCTGATCCGTACTAACGGCGGGGTGTATCCCATGTTCAATGGCATATTGTTCCGCGGGCAAACCAAACGCATCATAACCCATCGGGTGAAGCACATTATATCCTTTCAATCTTTTATACCGCGCAAAAATATCGCTGGCAATATATCCCAGCGGATGCCCGACATGCAACCCTGCACCGCTCGGATAAGGAAACATATCGAGTACATAATATTTCGGCTTGGGCGAGTCATTGCTTACTTTATAAACTTCATTTTTCTTCCACTCACTTTGCCAATGTTCTTCAATCTTTCTAAAATTATATTCCATGATTCTTTTTAGTTTCTGGTTTCAAGTTTTCAGTTTCAAGTTATTCAATTCGAAAATTTCGAACTATGATTCATCTGTTTTTTTGATTTACTATGATTAAGAAAATCATAGCCTTCATTAAATCAAAAAAATCACAGTCAAAAAGTTGGGAAAAAGTTAAAGCCTCAAACTTCCAAAATAATGCTGATGCTGCTTCGTTTTGAAGGCAACAAAAATACGGTTTATGCAGCTAAATCTGTTATTTTTGCGCATTGTGAATCGTTTCTAACCCTGAAAAAATCTGAATATCATGGCTCAATTCGGAAAAGGCTATTCAAAGCGTTCCACTCCTTCTTACTTGATGGCAATTGTTGGCGTGTCCGTTGTTCTATTTCTCCTCGGCGTTATGGGCTGGTTCGTTATCAATGCAAATAAACTGGGACAAACGTTTAGAGAAAATATAGAAGTGCAGGTTTTCACTCGCGAAAACACAAATGCAAAAGATAGTGCAGCACTCGTTCAATATGTGGCATCGCAACCCTACACAAAATCTTACGAATACATCACAAAAGACCTCGCAAAAAAAAGATACCTCCAAGACGGTAATAATGATTGGGGCAAAGTGCTCGATAAAAACCCATTGCCTGCCAGCATAAATTTCAAGATCAGAAGCGAATACGCAACCACTGATTCACTCAAAAAAATTCAGGCAGAGCTTACTCAAAATATTGCGGTGAGCGATGTGCAGTACAATCAATCTTTGGTGAGCAATCTTAATAATATCATCCGCAAAATCAGTTTGATATTGCTCGTTGTTGCCATTGTGATTTCAGTGTTGGTGATAATATTGATTGATAATACCATTCGTCTTGCGATGTTCAGCAATCGCTTTCTTATAAAAACGATGCAGATGGTTGGAGCAACGCGTTGGTTCATTGCAAAACCGATGGATGTGCGTGCATTAATAAATGGCGCAATCAGTGGCATCATCGCCATTGCAGGCATTCTTGGTGTGATATTGATTTCAGAAAAATGGCTGCCTGAAATAAAAGCATTGCGCGATTATAATTTGCTTGGCGTTATGTTCCTTGCGATTATTGTTTTAGGGATTACCATTTCTTTTTTCAGCACACACCGAAGCGTTATAAAATATTTGAAAATGAAATTGGATGACTTGTATTAGAGAGTCCGAAAGTCAGGATGTCGGAAAGTCGGGAAGAAGATTGCCAAGTTTATAAAAGCTTTTAAAAAAGCGACGTTTTCTTTAGGTCTTTCCAACTTTCCCGACTTCCGGTCTTTTCACTATATTTGCCCCTCAATTTTTAAAAATGGCAGAAATTAAACCAGCTACTACAGCAGCTAAAAAAACAAAGGCATCGAAACCATCTTTCGATACAACTCCGTTATTTGGTAAAGAAAACTATCGCTGGATGTTAATCGGTCTTGTGTTGGTAGCATTGGGTTTGCTATTAATGGGCGGTGGAAAAAGTAAGGATCCGAATGTGTTCAACCCGAATGAGGTTTATAGTTTTGTTAGGATCACGGTTGCGCCCATCCTCATGCTAGCAGGGTTTGGTATTGAAATATTTGCCATCTTCAAAAAATCAAAAAGCGACGACGCACAATAAGCCAATACTATCTGAATTTTAAAAGAGCGATGAGTTATTCATCGCTTTTTTTGTTTGAGGAAATTTTTACCGCAGAGACGCGGAGTTGCAGAGAAACCTTGAAGGTTTATTGATTTCCCTAATATAATTTTGCTCTCCAAAAAACCTTCAAGGTTTTGACAAGAACTTGCGACTTCACTTTAAAAAATCTTAATCTACGAATCTGCGGCTTACATCAAACTTTCATTTATTTTTACTTCTTAACTAACTACATTATATGAGCATCATTCAAACTATTATACTTGCCATTGTTGAAGGCTTAACGGAATTTCTTCCCATCTCTTCCACGGGACATTTAATCGTTGCCAGCAGCTTAATGCACATTGAAAAAGAAGAATTCACAAAACTCTTTGAGATAGCTGTGCAACTTGGTGCAATTCTCGCAGTAGTTGTTTTATTCTGGAAAAAATTTTTTGATTTCAGCCGAATCAAATTTTATATCAAATTATTAATTGGTGTAATCCCTGCAATCATTCTTGGCTTTTTATTTTCTAAAAAAATTGATGCACTATTAGAAAGCCCGAAAACCGTTGCCATCACAATGTTGATCGGCGGCATCATTTTACTTTTCGTTGATAATCTTTTCAAGAACCAAACTATTGATCACGAAAATGAAATATCAAACGGGAAATCTTTTGCAATTGGTGTCTGGCAATGTCTGGCAATGATTCCCGGAACCAGCCGTAGTGCGGCTTCTATTGTTGGCGGTATGCAACAAAAATTAACTCGCAGGGTGGCTGCTGAATTTTCTTTTTTTCTCGCCGTGCCAACCATGCTTGCTGCAACTGGCTATAAATTATTAAAAGCTTATAAAGAAAATCCTGCGATGCTTCACAGTCACGAAAATTTAAAAGCATTGCTCGTAGGCAATGCAGTCGCGTTCATCGTAGCAATGATCGCTATTAAATTTTTCATAGGCTTTTTGCAGAAGCACGGTTTCAAATTGTTCGGTTATTATCGCATTATTGCGAGCATTGTGCTTTTGATATTGATCTCGAAAGGAATTATTGAATAGCAGAATTATTAATTTTTAATTATCAATTATTAATTGACCAATGCAAACTGCATCTAAAAAAGTAATCAACGGATGGGCGATGTACGATTGGGCGAATAGCACATATAGCCTTGTAATCACATCTACAATTTTCCCTGCTTATTTTACATCCATTGCCCCAAAAGAAATTGAGATGTTTGGAAGAACATTTGAAAGAAATGCGCTTGCCTCTTATGCAATATCTCTTTCATTTTTAATCATCGCTATTTTATCGCCCATACTTTCATCTATAGCTGACTATAAAGGCAACAAGAAATCTTTCATGAAATTCTTTTGCTATCTCGGTTCTCTTGCATGTGTGTCTATGATTTTTTTCACAGAAAAAAATATCGGTTTTGGGCTTTTTCTTTCAATTGTAGCAGCGATTGGTTACTGCGGAAGCATTGTCTTTTATAATGCTTACCTACCTGAAATAGCAGCAGAAGAAGATCAGGATCGCGTAAGTGCAAAGGGGTTTGCCATGGGTTATATCGGCAGCGTAATTTTAATGGTATTATGTCTTGTTGTTATCATACTAAACGATAACATGAAACTCGGTTGGGGTTCATGGCCCGCAAGATTTTCATTTGTTTCTGTTGGTCTCTGGTGGGCAGGCTTTGCACAAATCACCTTCAATGTATTGCCTCCATCAAAAGCATCTGAACAGCATCCAGAGCACAATATTTTAGTGAATGGTTTTTATGAATTGAAAAAAGTATGGAACCAATTGCGGCATTATCCGGTGCTGAAAAAATTTCTTATCAGTTTTTTCTTTTATAACATGGGTGTGCAGACAGTAATGTATATGGCTACTTATTTTGCCGCAGATGAAATAAAAATGCAATCGACACAATTGATTGTAACTATCCTCATCATTCAATTGGTGGCTATTTTCGGTGCTTATCTTTTCTCTATTCTTTCAAAAAAAACCAATAATATTTTTACACTTGCAGTTGCCATTATTGGATGGATTGGCATTTGCATTTTTGCTTATCTTACTAAAACACTCACACAATTTTACATTCTTGCATTCTGTGTTGGTTTGGTAATGGGCGGAATTCAATCTATGTCCAGATCTACGTATTCAAAACTTTTGCCAGAGACAAAAGACACTGCTTCTTATTTCAGTTTTTATGATGTGTGCGATAAAATAGGAACGGTTATTGGCACATTATCATTTGGTTTCGTTTCCGAAATTTCAAATGGCATGCGCAATTCAGTATTAGCATTAATGGTTTATTTTATTATTGGTTTCATCCTACTCATGTTCGTTCGAATGAAAAATAAAATTGTAGTAGCATGAAACTTTATACCATCAACACTGGCTTTTTTAAATTAGATGGCGGTGCCATGTTTGGTGTAGTTCCAAAAACGATGTGGAATAAATTGAACCCTGCTGATGAAAATAATTTATGTACTTGGGCATTGCGATTATTATTGATTGAAGACGGAGACAAATTGATATTGATTGATTCAGGCATCGGCGATAAACAGGATGCAAAATTTTTCAGCCATTATTATTTGCATGGAAATGAAACGCTCGATTCATCATTGGCAAAATATGGTTTTCATCGTAATGATATCACAGATGTTTTTTTAACACACTTGCATTTCGATCATTGCGGTGGTTGCATTGTTCGCGATGGAGAAAAATTAATTCCTGCATTTAAAAATGCAATTTTCTGGAGCAATGAAAATCATTGGAAATGGGCAACAGAACCAAATGATAGAGAAAAAGCAAGTTTTTTGAAAGAAAATATTTTGCCGATTAAGGAAAGCGGACAACTTCGCTTCGTTGGTCGTTCGGCGATGGTCGATGAGCGAGAGCAACAGTCCACCATCGAACATCAGCCATCGAACATTCTTGATACGCTTTCTATTCGCTTGGTAAACGGTCACACCAATTCCATGATGCTGCCACAAATTTCTTATAAAGAAAAAACAATTGTGTTCATGGCAGATCTGTTGCCTTCCGTTGCGCATCTTCCCATTCCTTATGTGATGGCTTATGATATGTTCCCGCTCACATCTCTCAATGAAAAAAAATCATTCCTTAATGAAGCTGTTGCCAATAATTACATTCTTTTTTTCGAGCACGATCCTATTAATGAATGCTGCGATTTGCAAATGACGGAGAGAGGGATAAAGAGCAAGAATGTTTTTAAGCTTGAAGATGTTGGTTAATAAGTTGAATAGTTGATAGGTTGAGATCTCGTAAGTTGGTTTCAGGTTCTTGCCAAAAATATCTGAACCACGATTTTAACCTGATTTTTCTGATTCACCTGAAGTCTACAACGGATTGAAATCCGTTGCTACAATATGCGCCGAGGCTACGCCTCTACACGAACCGGCTATGAACCATGAACCATCAACTATGAACTCTCTCTCTCTGCGACTTCAATGCTTAACGGAGACCTTTCTGGTTCATCTGTGTAATCTGTGGCTAACTCTAATTCACATCCAACAATGATGTCATCGGGTGCCTCCTATTCTTGAAATCAATCATATCAACAATGATGCTACCTACTGTTATCGGGCTTTCCACGCGTATTGGCAAATGGTTCGGATCATCGGTTACCCACACCGTCATTTTTTCACCGCCTTGAAAAATGGTTCCTTTAATAAGCAAGGGCTTGAATTTTATCGCCCTGAATTTTCCATACTTTGTTTTCACTATTTCCTTGCCGAGGTAACGGACATAAATTTCATACAACTGATTATCGAGAAATAATGAGAAAGGAATTTTATCGCCAACTTTCATTTTGCTGAAATCAATATTGCGTGCATAATAAATGGAGCTGATAACATCCTGCACACAAGAAGGCACTTTAAATACCCCTTTTGTGGTAATCGCCGTGTTGACCACTTTATTGAAAGTAATGTTCTCATAAATTTTATATCCGCCTTCATCCACATTCCTGATAAATTTCAAAGGCTGCATGGTTGCTGTGTCAACAAAAGATTCATATTTATCTCTTACCTTAAAAAAATTATCGTAGAAACCATAAGTGCTTCCGCTGCCCGTTACATGATAAACCGTTCTTCCGTTTATCTGCTCAAGCGATGTAGTGAATGTTGCTTCACCTGCACCAACATACACTTTCGCCAAAGTATAAAATACTTTATAAGTAATGGATTCGCCAGCCGAGAAAGCTTTATTCTGGACACCACAAAACTCATCACCAGCGCGGAGTGGCAGCGATAAGGTGGTTAGCAACAAAACAAAAACCAAGAAAAAAAGCCTCATTTATTTTTAAATAATTTAATTCCTAAAATCAACAAACTTCCTGCCAATGCCGGCACCACAAGATTAATAAGCCATATACCAAATGAGCCCGCAAATATCCCAACAGTGTTTGTGCTGAACAGTTCCACCAATTGAATGCTCGCTTCCCATCTCAATCCCAGCTCTGTTAAGAACGTAAAAGTAGGCACAATAGCCAGCACTAAAAAAACAACACTGATACTCCCAAAAGTTTGTAAGAACGTTAACGGAACAGCAAAAACTGAAAACATGAAATAGTACTGCAGAATAAAAACACAATACCTTAAAAATGACAAGAACAAAATACGCAATAAGATGTTCGTATGTATGTCTTCTAAAATTTTAACATAAACTAAATATTTCTCGGGCACCCTGAATCGCTTCATCAGCTTCACGAGCCATGATAAATGAAAATAAAAAATGGATAGCAGCAATAATATTATCAGCACAATAATGAGCAACACGCTAAGCCATAAATGGATCATTTCCACATGAACCATCGTATTGTGATGCAAATCCCAGAGCAAATAAATAATGCCAGCGCAACCCGTTATCATCGTCACCATGATTTGCGAGAAACTGCAAAGAATGGTGAGCGATATGGATTGAATGCGTTTGCCTTCTTCTATATAAAGCATTCTTCCCAAATATTCTCCCATGCGGTTTGGCGTGAACGATGCCATGGTTGAGCCAGTGAGCGTTGCTTTAAATGCACGCCACCATGTGATATGTTGAACAGGCGCGATACTGAGCTGCCATTTTTTTGCTTCGATTCCCCAGTTGGCAATCATCAGCAAAAACACAAGCCATATTTTCCATTGCTGTGGACCGCTGATTGCGTTTTTTATTTGTTGTAATGATTCGTGCCAATTAGCTTTTTGAAGGAGCTGTTTATAAATAGCTAACAAAAGAAGCACGAAGACGATTGGTCCGAGAAGATAGTTGATTATTATTTTGATATTTTTGTTCAGGACCATTATCGAACTTCAAAAATAACTTTCCTCTTGCAAAAGAAGCCCAAAATAATTTTAGGAATAGACCCCGGCACAATATTGATGGGCTATGGATTGATAGAAATCATCAATACAAAAGTGACGCTGATTGAAATGGGCGTGCTGAAAATGTCGTCAAAAAAAGATGGGCATGAACGTTTGCAGCTCATCCACAAAAAAGTGAGCGAGTTGATATTGCAATTCAAGCCGCACGATTTTGCTATTGAAGCGCCATTTTTTGGAAAGAACGTGCAGAGCATGCTCAAGCTCGGTCGTGCGCAAGGTGTGGCAATTGCAAGCGCTATGCAGGCAAGCATTCCTGTGACAGAATATTCCCCCAAAAAAATAAAACAATCCATCACCGGCAATGGCAATGCCGATAAAGAACAGGTGTGGAAAATGCTACAGCAAATTTTGCAAGTGAAAAATGAACTGAAACATTATGATGCTTCAGATGCGCTGGCAGTAGCTGTTTGCCATCATTTCCAAAACAATGTAATAGGAAGTTCTTCATCAAAAAAAATGAATGGCTGGGAAGATTTTTTGAAGAAGAATCCGGAGAGGGTGAAGAAGTAAGCTGCGAGATATTAGCTACGAGCATCGAGCGATTTACTGATAGTTCAAAGCTAAAAACTCATAGCTTTTTTGGATACCAGCTTGAGAGCTTTGATTGGGCATTGTTGCGTCGCAATCCGTTCATCGGTTGTACTACTATTGAGCGGAGGTTTATAATCGGCAAGTTTATTTTTCCAAAGTTTTGAAATCAGTATGAATCCGTAGTGCATTATTTAATCTCTATAAAAACTTCCTATAATTTTTTTTCCAGTATTCTTTAATAAATCCCCATTTATTCTCTTTGTATTTATCAATTATTTCTATCGGAAATATCTTTAGCAATGTCTTCTTTTCATTAGCTACTTTATAAATATAAACTCCATATTCACTATCTTTTTTATCACAACCTTGACCATAAATGCTTCCAAGTTTAATTGCTTTATAATCCTTTATATAAAACAAATCGCTAACCCAATATGCATCGGCGCAACCATTTCTATGATATGAATAGAAATATTTGGTACTATTAATTAGCTGTGGGTCGGGAAATTTATTAAAACCATCGATTTGCCTAAATCTTTTAATTGATGGCACATAAAGAAATAAATCAAACCATTCTGGCATATTACTACCCTTGTCAAGATAAATATCCAAATATCCATCTTTGTTAAAGTCTTTAAACTTTAAATCAAAATAATCATCTTGGATATTGATAAGAATATCGTTCTTATCATTAAATAGAGAAAACCCAGGTTTAGTTAGAAAGGCGGTGAACTTCTTGCCTTGAATTTTTGCAGTATGGAGCCAATATATTGTTGAATCAATTATTTTCTTTTGCGCAATTAATTCGAATGAAATTGCAACCAAGAAAAAGAAAAGAAATATTTTGAGATGCTGTTTCATCTTTATTTCAAATTCCCGACAATCTTCTCCTGCGCTGCTTTCAATTGTTCTGGAGTAACTTTTATTTTGCCTCTTGTGAAGTTGAGATCATCCGCGCTATCAATGGGAATTAAATGGAGATGTGCATGTGGCACTTCAAGACCAACCACAGAAATGCCGCAACGGTTGCAGGAAAAAGATTTTTCAATGGCATGCGCAATGGGCTTTGCGAACAATAACATTTTAGAAAGATAATCTTCGGGCAGATCGAAAAATTTATCTTCTTCAATTTTTGGAACTACGAGCACATGACCTTCGCGCAATGGAAATATATCGAGGAAGGCAAAGAAATTTTCATCCTCTGCAATTTTGTAAGAAGGGATTTCGCCTGCGATTATTTTTGAGAAGATGGTCATGAGGAGTTGCTCGTTTCAAGTTGCATGATACCGGATTCAGGATCCAACTGGCATCTAGAATCCGGCATCTTGTATCTTGGCTACACGGTAATATTTTCTATCTTGAATTTCAAACTTCCTGCGGGCACTTTCACTTCTGTGACATCGCCAACCTGCTTTCCCAATAATCCTTTTCCAATTGGTGAAGTGATGGATATTTTGCTTTGTTTTAAATCTGCTTCCGTTTCAGAAACCAGATGATAGGTCGCCTGTTTTTTTGTGTTGAGGTTGGTGACCGTTACTTTGGTCAATATAGATACTTTGCTGGTGTCGATAGTGCCTTCGTCAATCACACGTGCATTCGCCAAATCGCCTTCAAGCCTTTGAATTTTTGCTTCCAGTAAACCCTGTGCTTCTTTTGCTGCATCGTATTCTGCGTTCTCGCGCAAATCGCCTTTTTCGCGTGCTTCGGCAATAGCTTTTGAAGCCGCAGGACGGTCAACTGATTTCATTTTATGCAACTCTGCTCTTAAATGTTGCAGCGCCTCCCTGGTAAAATAGCTTACATCGCTCATAATCTTTCCATTTACTTCGTTACTAAAAAGAGAAAAAAAATACAACGCCTCTTTTTTAATGAAGCGTTGCACTATTTGTACAAAGATATAATTTTTTAGGGCAATACTAAAGTTAAGGGATTGCAATCAAAAAACTGAAAAAATTTGACGGTTTTATCGAGCTTTACAAAAAACAATTTCCCTATAAAAAACCTTCAAGCTTAGTTGGCTTAAATCCCAAGTTTTTTCAATATTACTTTCGCCATTTTATAGAAAGCTTCATGGCTATAACCCGCAATATGCGGCGTTATAGTCACATTGGGTTGCGCTAATAGCCAATCCAGTTGTTGCTTTTCTTCTACAGAATAAGTGTCGAGTTTTTCGTTTTCGAGAACATCAAGCGCGGCAGCAGTGATTTTATTATTCTTCAATGCACTGATAATAGAAGCCGTATTATGAACTTTGCCTCGACATGTATTAATGAAATATGGTTTTCTTTCCAGCGAATTAAAAAAATCGTCGTTCGCTAAATGAAAAGTTTCATCAGTCAACGGCACATGAAAACTTATTACATCAGCATATCGCGCAACCTGTTCCATATTTGCTTCGCGAACATTGCCTTTTGCAAAACCATACTTGTATTTATCGTAAGCAAGAATGGTAACACCAAATGAGGAAAGCAATTTTGCGAATGCACCACCGGTATTTCCAAAACCAATAATGCCAACTGTTTTTCCCGTTAGCTCAGTCCCTCGGTTTGCATCGCGTAGCCATTTGCCTTCTTTTATTTCTTCATTGCTGGAAGAAATTTTATTCATCATGTTCAGCAACATTCCCAATGCATGCTCGGCAACAGCATTGCGATTTCCTTCGGGACTGCTGGCACAAACAATGCCTTTGCTTTCTGCATAAGCCACATCGATCAATTCCATGCCGCTTCCCAAACGTCCAATCCACTTGAGTTTCGGAGCTTTGTCAATAATGTTCTTATCAATTTTCAATCTGGTAGTAACAATCAATCCTTCGGCATCTGCGATTTCGTTTTGCAGATCTTCGTAAGTTATTTGTGGCAAATGTTTAACATCATAACCCTGAGTTGTCAATCGCTCAATCAGGTATTCATGCACTTTTGCTGTGATAATGGCTTTCTTCATTTTTAAAACTACTTCATACTAAAAGTTAACTGAGCAAAATCTTTTATTGAAAGCTGCTCTGCACGTTTATTAAAAATTTCATCTTTCAAAACGTTTTCATCGAATAAACTTTTCACTGCATTGCGCAATGTTTTTCTTCTTTGGTTGAAAGCAGTTTTCACCAATAAAAAAAAACTCTTCTCATTTTTAAACCCTAAACTTTCCGCCTTCGGCTTCAACCTTATTATAGCACTTTTCACTTTCGGCGGCGGGACAAAACAATTTTCATTCACTTCAAACAAATATTCAACATCAAAAAAAGCTTGTATCAAAACGCTTATCACACCATAAGTTTTATTTCCTTCTTTCGCAGCAACGCGCTGCGCCACTTCTTTCTGGAACATGCCGACAATACACTCCACATCTTCATTCCATTCAAGCACCTTAAAAAGTATTTGCGTAGATATGTTATATGGAAAATTTCCAACGACCGTGAACTTTCCTCCAAAGGGCTTTTCAATATCCAAAAAACTTTGATGGATGATTTTATCTTTTAAAGATGGATAAGTTTTTAATAAGAACTCCACCTTTTCAGCATCCAATTCAACTGCTTTAAAATTGATGTTCTCCAATTCTATAAAATATTTTGTAAGCGCTCCTGCACCAGGACCAACTTCTAGCAATTGATGAAAGGGATTTTGTTTGATGCTGGCCACAATTTTTCTGCAGATATTTTCATCGTGCAGAAAATGCTGACCAAGTGATTTTTTTAAAGTGTACATAAGAAAGGCAAAGATAGTTTCCAGTTGCGAGTTTAGAGTTTCGAGTTGTAAGTTTTGAGTCTTTCTAACCCGTCAGTCTTTATCAACTCATAATCAAAAACCGCGTAGTCAGAACTGGAAACGCGAAACTAGCAACTGTAAACTAAAAAGATTGTATTTTCACAGGCTATAAATAATTATCCGAATGAGCATTCCACAACAACGTACGATTATAGGAATCACAACAGGCGACCTCAACGGGATTGGGATTGAACTGATCATTAAAGCTTTTAGCGATCATCGTTTGCTTGAGCATTGCACGCCAATCATTTTTGCGTCGAATAAGGTGATCAATTTCTATAGGAAGTCGATGCCCGAAATTAATTTCAGCTATCAAAGTATAAAAGATTTTACGCGCATTGCTCATAAGCAAGTGAATATTCTTAATTGCTGGGAAGACGAAGTAGCGATTACCCCGGGGCAACTCACAGAAACATCTGGCTCGTATGCTGTGAAATCATTAATAGCTGCGACAGAAGCTTTGAAAGATAAAAAAATTCAAGGTCTTGTGACTGCTCCTATTCACAAAAAAAATACGCAGTCAAACAATTTTAATTTCACTGGACACACTCCTTTTCTGAAACATATATTCGGCGCAAACGATGTGCTGATGCTGATGGCTGCCGAAAACTTTAAGGTTGGTTTGGTAACAGAACATATTCCTATTAGTGAAGTTGCAAAACATATTACACGCGAAGCAATTCTTTCGAAGCTGAATATTTTAAAAGATAGTCTCGCAAAAGATTTTGGTATTGATAAACCAAAAATTGCTGTGCTCGGTTTAAATCCTCATGCCGGCGATGAAGGATTAATTGGGAAAGAAGAAGAAGAAATTATTAAGCCTGCTATTAAAGAAGCAAAACATCAGATGCTCGTGTTCGGGCCATATAGCGCAGACGCATTTTTTGCACGTAACCAACAAAATAAATTTGATGTCGTGCTTGCAATGTATCACGATCAGGGATTGATTCCCTTCAAATCATTAGCAATTGGTGAGGGCGTGAATTATACCGCCGGATTACCAGTTGTTCGCACTTCTCCAGATCATGGAACTGCATTTGATATTGCCGGAAAAAATAAAGCAGACGCAACTTCTTTTATTGTGTCAATTTATAAATGTATTGACATCATCAATCAGCGACAGGAATATGAAGAGAACAGAAAAAACCCAATGAAGAAAGTGACTTCTTCCTTCCTTGCAAATGCAGTGGATGAAAGGATTGAAGAGAATGAAGGTTAGTTTCGAGTTTGTAGTTTGTAGTTCTGCAATTCGAGATCCTCGATTATATATCAACTTTCCAAATAAAGAACTGGAAACTGGAAACTACTTAAACACTGCATCTGGCAAGCCTTTATTAATAATATAGGATGAATAACTGATTTCCACTTTTCCCTTGTTATCGCTCACAGCATTTTCTGTTTTCTTTTTGCTGCCATCATCATAATCAAAAGTTATTCCTTTTGGCAATTTGTAATCTTTTGTGTTGAAAGTGAAAATCACTTTATCGGGCAATGCATAAAGAATATATTTCCCATAGTTCATCTCCACTTCATAAGTGCCGCTTTCTTTTGTGGTCGTTCTCGCTTTCAAAATCAACAACCGACTTTCATCGATATATAAAGTTGATAGAACGATGTCGGCGTTATCATCAGCAGGCAACAGCTTAATGATTTTTATTTTTGTGTTCTGTATCACATCTGCACCTCCATCAATCGCCGTGAAATTTCCTTTCAGCAATTTGTTCAAACTAAGGCTTACCGCTCCTTTCGGTACCAATGAAATTCCTTTGTCATTTTTTATTTTCAGGTTATCAGGTTTCCTGAAATAAACAGTTACGCTTGCTTCCGGCACTTTTAAAAAGCTCACATTGGTTTTCATAATGCCTGTTGCTTCATAATCATCCACCTTATCTAATTTTTCTCTTACTTTTTTCAAAAGCGAAGTTGCATCTTGCGCAAATGAAATAGAAAAGAAAAACAGAGAGAAAAGTAATAACTGAATTTTTTTCTTCATAAAAGAAATGATGTTAACTAAGAATATCTTTTTTCTTAAAAACAATAATCGCTGCGGAAACAAACAGCACGATATAACTTAATAAAATACCAAGGCTTCTTAATATCGCAGGCAAGTTTTCAATTGAACCAGAAATCGCCTGTCCATCACCGTTAGACTTTGAATAGAAAAACCCTTTCCATGCCAGCATGTGAGAAGTGAAGAGATAAGGCTTTACTGTATTATCATACAATGGTATTTTCATTTCAGACAAAATTGTAAGAACAACCACAATGCTAATGGTGGAAACAATTGGTCCGATAGAATTTTCTGCAAACACCGATAATAGGAATGCCAGCGCAGCAACAGTACTCAATGCAACTGCAGCATAACCAAATGCAGCGATATATCGCCACAGCACATCGTTTCGGCTTATCTGTTCCATCACTTCATTGCGTGCGATGATCATATCATTCGTACCAAAAAAAAGCATGCTTAAAAATAAAGCGAGCAAAGCCATCCATATCAATAATAAAACTGTGTACACAACCGAAGCAAGATATTTTGCAATCATCAGTTCCGTTCTGCTAACTGGCTTTGTTACTAATAATCGCAGCGTACCCATGTTGGCTTCGCCTGCAACAACATCGCCGGCGACGAGTGCAATCAATAATGGGACTTGTATTAATAATGTGTTGAGGATTACAAACGCAACGAGATAGCCATTTAAAATCATGTCAAAAGGCACATAAAAAGATTCGGAAATTCCGCTCATTAATAATTGCAGATAAGATTTGCCATCGAATTTTAATCCTAATTGAATGATAAGAATCATAGCAGCAATGGCAGCGAAGCTGATGTATGTTCTCGGTCTCCGGAATATTTTGAACAGTTCAATTTGTAAAAGCTTCCACATGCTGATTGGCGCTTGTTAATGATAAAAAATAATTTTCCAATGAGTGAACTGGTTTAATAGATAGCACATCCACATTATTCGTTACTAAAAAATGGTTGAATGAAGGGATATCTTTCTTATCCATTTTTAGGATAATCGTTTCATGTTGTTGCTTGCTAAAATATTTTTTCCAACTGGAATCTTTAATCACATCCAAAGTTTTATCAGGATTTATAGTTTCCAATTCTACAAGCATTTCAGCAGTATTAAATAACTCTTCCACATTTCCTTCCACAATTTTCTTTCCTCTGTCAATAATAAGCATACGATTAGCAATCAATTCGATTTCGCTGAGCAGATGCGATGATACAAAAACAGTCCGCTTTTGATTTTTGCTTAAATGCAAAATCAAATTGCGCACATCAGCTATTCCCTGAGGATCAAGACCATTCGTTGGTTCATCAAGAATTACCAATTGAGGATTATTCACCAATGCCACGGCGATGCCTAACCGCTGTTTCATGCCAAGTGAATAGGTCTTCACTTTGCTGTATGCTCTTTCTGCAAGTCCAACTTGATCAAGATGTTCTAATAATTGTTTTCTCGTGATTTTAATACCGCTCATTTTTGCAAACAAAGAAATGTTTTCAAAGGCAGTGAGGTATTTATATAAATCCGGTCGTTCAATGACTGCTCCCACTTTTCGCAAAATCTCTTTTCTGTGCGAGCGAAGGTTCATACCAAAAATTTCTATCTCACCGTCTGTTGGTTCAATCAACGTGAGCAGCATTCTGATAGTAGTTGATTTCCCTGCGCCGTTCTGACCGAGAAATCCATAAACGTCTCCTTCTTCAACTGAAAATGATAATCCATCAACAGCGATTAGGTCGCGGAAACATTTGCTTAGATCATTTACTTTGATAATTGAAGACATAGAAAATGAGAGATTGTAAATAAAAAATACTTATGAATGAGCTGGTCGTTTCAATGCTTTTTATATTCAATTTCCATCGCAAGTTACCTGCAAAAACTTTCGCTTATGTAACAATTCATCATCATAATGCCTTCTAAAAGGTTAAAAATGAACGCCTAAATTTTTTTTATTGAGAACAGTTGCAAAAGCTGATTCTATTTTCTACATTTGATACATCATCCTCTGATAATTCCGTACCGCAGGAAACAACCCTCTCCCGCAACCAGAATCCCGAAAAACTCTAATAGTTCTGAAATGTAATGTTGAAAAGGCTTTTTGCCTCTTTATATTTTTGATTTTCCATTAAAATCAAAACATCGTTTTTCTATTTATCCCGTCCCTTGAATACCCAATAGTTAATATCCTTTCGTGCTGTTACCTATTTTTTAACTTTTTGAAACTTTCAAAATGACACAACATTTCAAGAGCCTTTTATTAGTACCGGGTATTGTACTAACATCAACAGGCATTTTCGCGAACATCGATAACAAGAACTCAAAAATTGTTCCCGCAAAAGCAAAAATTGCTGCATTAAAAATTGAAAAAGAAAACACTTGGTTGGCTGAACATCTTGTTAGCTTCAACGCAGAATTTTCAAGTCGCACAATTGGTCTTCATTGGAACCTTGCCGGACAAAAAATAAGCGGACATTTCAATATTGAAAGAAGTATAGATGGCGATAAATTTGAAAAAGTGGGCGAAGTAAATGCAGCAACTATTTCTTCATCTACCTATTCTTTCAATGACAATATCAAACCTTCTATTGCCAGAAAAAATGATCTGTATTATCGCTTGCAACAAGTTGATGGCGACATTTCTTCTTATTCAAAGGTGTTGATTGTTAGAATGTATGAAACGCATAGCGTTGCTTCTATTAGTGTTACGCCTGACCCAACTATTAATGACATTCAGGTGAATGTGCAATTAAAAGAAAGCTCTTTTGTGGTAATGAAAATAAATGACAAAGATGGTAATGAAGTGATGAAGAAAACAGCAAAGGCAGATGAAGGCACAAACATTTTCAGCCTTGAGAAAACAAGTAAACTAAAGCCCGGAAATTATAAACTCGAAATCATTGTGAACAGCAATGAAAGAATGACGATGCAATTGATCAAGAGCTAAAAAAATTATTGGTTAAAACAGAGGTAGCGACCCTTCCAAATGGAAGGGTTTATTTTTTTATGCAAACAAACTGCAAAGTAGTCCTGAATCTTGAGGTTTGTTTGTTGAGTTAAAAGGAATGCCCATACTTTGCGGCGCTGCGGCGTTGCGAGATTATTTTTTTATGGTAAGATATGATTGCAAATTTTTTACATACAGTTCAAATGCTTTGATTCCGGCAGGGGTAACCTTGCAAATAGTTTGCGGATAATTGTCTTTAAATTGTTTCAACACTTCAATATAACCAGCATCTTTCAACTTATTGATTTGAACACTGAGATTGCCTGCAGTTGAATTTGTCTTTTCTCTGATAAAAGTAAACTCAGCTTCCTTCACGCTGATGAGAAGTGAGATGACAGCAAGCCGTAGCTGCGAGTGCAATATCGGATCGAGGTCTTTAAACATTCACCTGTTGTTTCTTATATTTTGTTCTTAATAAATAACCAGGAATAATATAGCTCACTAGTATTGCCAATGCGAGCATAATAATTTGGTAATCGAACCCGAGATAAGCAGTTATTATTGTCAGCGGAAAACAAATTATACCTCCAATGATCAAAGGCTTGAATTTAATCAAAGAGCCAGAAACGTATGTTCCAATACCATATAAAATAATGTAAAAAGGATAACAATGTTCCCATCCTATTTTACCAAACACAAAAGATGTTGCGAAAAATGAAAGACCAATAGCTGTCCACAAATAAGAGCCTGCTTCATTGATAAATGTCCTCACCTTTTCTTTTTTCCGATCACGCACGATAAAAAAAACGTGAACCAGCAAAACGAAAGGTGTAATCCACCAAACAATATAATGATTGGGATAATTGACTATTACTTTTAGATAATATTGTCCGATGCAAGCTATCATTACAGCCCAGCCCCACAATAAAAAATAATGGCTGCTATCTTTCAATGAATTCTTTGTGGTTTCAATCATTGAACTGATAAGCCGAAGGCTTTGTTCTGGAGAGAATTCATTTTCGTTATCATCCATAATAATAATTTATAAAGTTTAGCAGCACATAAAGTTGTGCTGCTAGTTTTCTTAAAAAATTTATTGGCATTTTGCCAGCATATCTTCCGCAGATTTTTGCCCCCAGTTCGGATAAAGCGGCTTCACCTGAAAAGTTTTAAAAAGCGCAACCGATTTTTCGAACAATGGCTTTGCATTTTTTTTGCCGCCTCCAAATGCTTCTGGCGTACCAAAAATATTTTGAGCTTGCAAATAATATAACCGTGGATTGTTTGGATCCATAGTCATTCCTTCCTTCAAAAACGCAGCAGCTTGTTGTCCGTAGGTTTGCCAGCGGCTTTGCGGATCAACCAGCATCTGTTGTGTTGCGCTCATGTTTCTCAATGCATAAATCTCGGCGTTCTTTTCAATCGCTTCTGCTTTATCGCATAAGGCATTTATTCTTGTGGAGTTCGCGTCTTTGTCAAGATTTTTATCCATCCAGCCAATCGTTGAAAGCGCTAGTCCAGAATAATAATAAGGTAGCCATTGTGTTTTCTCCGCATCTCCAATGCGCTCAAATGCATTGGCAGCGCTTTGAAAATCTTGACTTGTTTTTGCAGAATCCAATAATGCAAGATTTTTCTGCATCACTGCAACATACTTATCGCTTTGCGCATTGGCCGCAACAGCAATTAATAAACCGAAAGCTAAGAGAACTTTTTTCATTGTGATTGTATTTTTATTTTTTTAAAATTAAAGCTTCGAGCTTTTAGCCGTGAGCTTCGAGCCAGAAATGCTCGCAGCTTATAGCTTCTTGCCTCGTACTATAAGTTATTATTGATCGCATCCTGTGTCCTATCAACTCCCCAACTTAAAAAACAGCCTATAAAATAAAACCGTTTTGCAGGAGGGTTTATCTCTTGCTTCAACATTGGGTTTCCGCTGTACGGATAATTGTATCCATACACTGCATTATAGCCAAGCACATTGTTCACGCTTGCAAACAGCACGATAAATGTTTTCGCATTTTTTTTACCAATGCTGGGAACATATTCTGCACTAAATCCAAGGCTATTAAAATCTTTTGTTTTGCCTTGATCCCCTATAAAATATTTTCCAGTGTTATTAATCAAGAAATCATAATAAGGTCTTCCCGTTGCAAAGCTGTAAGTAAGGTTAACGCCTGTTTTTATATCAGTAAAAAATCTTTTGGTAACAATAGATGCGGTGTGTGTTGCAGCAAATGTCGGCATCAGTTGTTGTGGGTAATTCAGGAACTGTCGTTTGGTATCCAGATAGGAATAGCTGATCCAATAATCAAAATCTTTGAATGTTTTTTTATCTCGCCAAAATAATTCCACTCCCTTCGCATAACCATTACCGTTATTATTGTAAGAATAATAATTATAGCTTACAGGAATCGTTTCAACAAGATCATCATATTTTTTATAATAGGCTTCAATGCGCAAAGTTCTTTCCCTTGTCATTTTCTGATAGTTGATGATATAATGCGTTGCTTTTGTGTAACCAAGATTGGTCGTGTACATCAACTGAGTGTTCTCTGGCTTTTGATAAAAAATTCCATACGCTGCTGAAATCTGCGCATCTTTTCCTGTTTTATATGCCAGTGAAACGCGTGGCGCTAAATCAACTTTTCCAAGGATCGAAGAATTTTCGAAACGCAGCCCAAGTTTTGCGGCAAGGTCGTTGGTAATATAAACATCAGATTCAGCAAACAATGCACTGTAATTATCACTGAATTTATGCAACGTATCGTTGTACAATGTGCTGTTGTATGAATATTGATATTCTCCGCCAAATCTTAAGTAGCTAATGCCTCCGAGCTTTTTTTCAAACACCGCTTTCACTTGAGAAAGATCTTGTCTGTTTACCAAACCGAAATTTTTTACCTGCATCCACCATGCGGTGGTATCATTAAATTGCAATGGCTGATTATTTGAATTTTGCACCTGCTGCATGAGGTTGTCTTTATTAGTGCTGTAACCTGCGCCCAGATTCATTTTCCAGCCATTCGGCAAATATTCTTTCCAACTCAGGTTATTATACCAATTGTGATTATTAAGCGCGAAAGCATCTTTATAATATAAGCTGTCAACATCAGGTCTTCTCAATCCAAGTTGGCTATAACCAAATGTTGTGTAGTATTTGATCATGCCACCGCTTTTTGTTTTGATGCGAAAGTTTGCATCGCCTGAATGAAATTGTGGCACTTTAAAATAATCGGGAACTTGTTTTACTAAATCAAAATACAATCCCACATTGGTATAATTATAGGTCACGCCAAAGGATGATTTTTTATCTTTTGCCAACTGCTGCGTTCCAACTCCAACAACCAGCGGTGAAATCGTTGCATCAATTTCAGATTTCTCTGGAAGATCAATGGATTCTAATAACACAACCGCTGACAAAGCCTGACCATATAAAGCAGAATAACCACCAGTACTAAAAACAGTTCCTTTAAACAAAAAGGGAGAAAAGCGACCACGTGATGCGAGGTCGGGCACACTCGCATTGTAAGGATTGTTCACCAGCGTTCCGTCAATATATTGTTTCGCTTCATAACCTGCACCACCACGAACAAATAAGCCTTCCTGCTCACCAACCTGCTGAGCCCCCGGCAAAGTTTTTAATGCTGCTGTAATATCTGCATTTGATCCGGCAGTTGTAGCTACATCAATAGAGCTGAGCACAGCACCTCTTTTATTATCGCCAGCGGCAAATGAACCAGCAGTAATTGTCACCGCTTTCAATTCATTTAATTGTTCTTTCATTGCAAGATCCAATTTGATGGGCTCCGCAGCAATATTTATTTTTTGCTCAACAGAATTATAACCAACATTGGTCACTGCAATTACCTGATCGCCTTTTTCTGTGGTGCTGAAATGATAGTTGCCAATTGAATCGGAGGTAGCACCATCATAAGTATTTTTTAATGAAACGCTGGCTCCAGCAATGGGATGCCCTTTTGTATCTTTTATTTTTCCGCTGATGATTGTTTGTGCAGTTAGTTTGAAACAAACCCCGAATATCATCAACATCATTAATATCCTTTTCACTGTTTGTAAATTTATCTCAAAAATAAAGTTGTTTATAATATAAACCAAATATTCAAAAAAAATTTTACTTCGCTCCTTCGATTGGTATCTTCACCACAGCTTCCACCATTTCGCCATTCACTTCTTTGATATCAAAATTTGCTTTGGGCCCAAACACAAGCTGCAAGCGGTTTCTAGTGCTTGTAAGCCCAAATCCATCTCCATTCATCACTCCATTCAAGCGCCCAGTATTTTGTATTACCAATTCGTGAAATTGATTTCTGAAATCAGAAATAATTTTTACATGGCCGCCCTTCACTTGTTTACTAATGCCATGCTTGATGGCATTTTCTACCAAGGTCTGCAGCATCATCGGCGGTATTGGCTGGCTCAAAGTTTCTTCATCAATATCATATTCAATCTGCAATCTGTCCTCAAAACGGATATGTTCCAAAGCGAGATAATCTTTCACAATATTCAACTCTTTTTCAAACGTAACCGTCTCTAATTTTTCTGCCTGCATGCTGCTTCGTAAAATATTGCTGAGCTCTGTGATGGCATTGCGTGCCCGATTTGGGTTTTCATCGATCAATGCGCGAATGCTATTGAGCGCATTAAAAATAAAATGAGGATTGATGTGAGATTTGATGGTTTTTAATTCCAGTTCTTTCACAAGTGCTTCCAATTTCAATGTATCAAATTGTTGCTTGCGGCTTTTTTCTATATAATGATAGAAATAATAAATCAATGTCCAAGGGATGATGAAAAAACCAGTTTCTAAAGTATTTCCTAAAAGCCTTTTTGCAAAATCAAGTTTTTGCTTTGAACTAGGCAAATTAAAAAATTGAACTATCCCTATTCTTATTAAACTATTTACAATACAAACAACTAAAACACCGATTACAAGTTTAGGCAAAGCCTTTTCAATCGGCAATAGCAACCAATTAAGTTTTTGTATCACCAAACGAAATAAATGAGTGATTAGAATTCCCGAAAAAACAATGATACCTAGCTGCTGCGCTAATGTTGCAGTTGTTACCTTTTGGTCTGAAATCGATGCCACAAAAATCATTATCAAAGCAATCGAAGACCAACCACCAATTTGGCACCACCAATAGTATTTTGTACTGTTTTTTGGCATTTAATCAAAACTAGATGTTTCCACCGCATCGCACAACACTAATTGGTATTAATGGCCAAATAGGTAGCACATCGGTTGAGCAATATAACAAGATTGTAAGATTTGAATCTTTATAAAATCTAAAAAAAATAAAGCACGTATATTTTCTTGATTTCAAACATGTCAAAAAATTAAGAAAACACTACAATACTGATAACGCCGGCTTTACGTTCTATAGGATTATTAATTGTATTTTTGCATTTTAACGCACATCAATGATAGAGATAAACCCCGGCTCTTTGCTTAAAACTATCAATTCCCCGGCTGATTTTAAGAAGCTGAACAGGGAACAATTGCAGCAACTTACCGATGAATTGCGACAGTATATTATTGATGTCGTAAGCGTTCATGGTGGCCATTTTGGCGCCAGCCTTGGCGTAGTTGAGCTCTCGGTTGCACTCCATTATGTTTTCAATACGCCTTATGATCAATTGGTTTGGGATGTTGGGCATCAGGCTTACGGTCACAAAATATTAACAGGCCGCAGGGATAATTTTATTTCCAACAGAAAATATCATGGGCTCAGTGGTTTTCCAAAACGCAGCGAAAGCGAATATGACACTTTTGGCGTTGGGCATTCTTCCACTTCCATCAGCGCTGCGCTGGGCATGGCGATGGCTGCAAAATATAAAGGGGAAAAAGATAGGAAATCAGTCGCTATTATAGGCGATGGCGCATTAACAGCGGGTATCGCTTTTGAAGGTATGAACCATGCTGGAGTTGCTGATGCTGATATGTTGATTATCCTAAATGATAATTGCATGAGCATCGATCCCAATGTTGGTGCGCTGAAAGAATATCTTACTGACATCACTACTTCACAAACTTATAATAAGCTCAAAGACGATATCTGGAAAGCGCTTGGCAAACTGCCGGTGGGAAAGCATTTCAGCAGAGAGATGGCAAGCAAAATAGATCACAGCATCAAAAGTTTTATGAGCAAGAGCAGCAATTTGTTTGAAGCTTTGAAGCTGCGCTATTTCGGCCCGATTGATGGCCATAATCTTACAAAGCTCGTTGACACGCTGAACGATCTGAAAAAGATTCCCGGCCCGAAACTTCTTCATATCATCACCACAAAAGGAAAAGGCTATTCCTTGGCCGAAAAAGATCAAACCAAATGGCATGCGCCTGGTTTGTTCGATAAAATTACCGGAGAAATTTATAAAAAAAGATTTGAAGTCCCACAGCCTCCGAAATATCAGGATGTATTTGGACAAACCATTATTGAGCTCGCAGAAAAAAATAAAAATATTATTGGCATTACACCAGCAATGCCTTCAGGTTCATCATTAAAATTGATGATGGACAAAATGCCTGATCGCGCATTTGATGTGGGCATCTGTGAACAGCATGCGGTAACACTCAGCGCGGGAATGGCAACACAGGGAATGAAAGTTTTCTGCAATATTTATTCATCCTTCATGCAGCGTGCTTATGATCAGGTTGTGCATGATGTTGCGATACAAAATTTACCAGTGATATTTTGTTTGGACCGCGCCGGACTTGTTGGCGAAGATGGCCCAACGCATCATGGGGCATATGATATTGCATATATGCGCTGCATACCCAACATGATTGTGAGCGCACCGATGAACGAGAGCGAACTGCGAAACCTGATGTACACTTCGCAATTGGAATCTACTACCAATCCTTTTGTGATCCGTTACCCGCGTGGCGAAGGTGTGATGCCTGAATGGAAAACGGAAATGAAAGAAATAAAAATCGGCACTGGAAGAAAATTGAAAGACGGAAATGATATCGCGATTCTTTCTTTAGGTCATCCAGGAAATTTTGCGGTTACTGCTATCCGTGAATTAAAAACTGATGGACTGAATGTTGCTCATTATGACATGCGTTTTGCAAAACCTTTGGATGAAGAAATGCTTCATGAAGTTTTTGGCAAATTTGAAAAGATAATTACAGTTGAAGATGGCACAATCGTCGGTGGATTTGGAAGCGCTGTGCTGGAATTTATGGCAAAAAATAATTACCAAGCTGAAGTAAAGATGCTTGGCATCCCAGACAGCATTGTTGAGCACGGAACATTAAAAGAACTTCACAATGAATGCCATTACGATGCAAAAGCGATTGCTGATGCTGCGAGAGAAATGATGAAGGATAAGATAACAATAAGCCTGCTGCATCAATAAAAAAATTATGAGCTAAAATTATAATGCCACCAAAAGGGTGGCATTTGTCTTTCATAGATTAATATCTCATAAATTATTTTCGCTCAGCTTAATAATCGCATCTAAATTTATCGGCAGGCTTTCATTGATATAAATCTGTATCAACCTTCCGCCGTTATTGTATTTTTTTACATAAGCTGACACTTCCCCATTTTCATTTTTGCCCAATGCAATATTAATTTGCTTTTCATCGATACCGAAATTGGAAACCCAAAAATCAGGCAATCCAAATTCCTTTCCTTCATTGGTAGTGAATGCAGGAAACAAACCTCCATAAGCACGTGTGTCATTACCTCCAACATGAATGCCAAGCACTGAATCCGTTCTTGGGATGCTAAGATTAACTTCTCTTGTTTTTTCATCAACATCAAAGAACAACGGATTGTTACCAATGAAAATCAATCGCCCGCCTGCGTCTAAATATTTTCTTATTAAAGAATTTTCATTTCCTTGCCAGAGTTCTTTGGGAAAATAAAAACCATCTGCAACAACCACGCTGTTCTTTGCATCTTCTGCGTGAGAAAATAAAGATGCCAGTGTATCCACTGCAATTACTTTGAAATCGTTAGCTGCTAGATAATTTTTTATTCTTGCTTCGCAACCATTATGAAAATAAACAGGCATTTTATTTTCATAATACACAAAACGTTTCAGCGATGGATTCGCAGCAATATTTTTTCTACCTCGTAATGCATACAAATTTCCATCATCAGATCCAACATATAACATAGTATCACTAATTACCGGCGATGAAAAAATAATTCCTTGTGTGCAGAATTCTGAAATACGATTGCCTGTTTTTAAATCAAGACATAATAACTGCCCATCAAAACCTCCAGCATAAATCTTATCATTATTAATCAATGGCGATGCCCACACGGCAAGCGTAGTGTAATGTTTCCAGATTTCCTTTCCTGTTTCCAGATTCAGTGCCTGAACAAATCTTCGGTCTGACGTTCCAGTAATCACAAAAGAATCTTTAATAGCAACGGTTGATATTATCCATGATGGCTCATGCGATATTTTCCAAAGAAATTTTCCATCATCCGCATTCAAACAATATAAACATGCATCTCTTGATCCAAACAAAACCTTATTACCACTGGTAACTGCGCTAGATGTGATTGCACGTTTATCATATCCGTATTTGTAATCATCAATTGAATCTCCAATCACTTTAAATTCCCATATTTTCTTTCCGGTCTTTACATCAAGTGAATAAAATGCAGCTTCTGTATCACCAAATAAAACAGTGTTCTTATAAACACAAGGCGTGCTTCTCACCAATCCTTTCGTTTGAAACTTCCACACAAGCTTTCCTGTTTGCTGATTCAATCTATACAAGTATCCATCATCGCTTCCGATGAATAGATCATTTTCAAATAATGTTGGTGAGGAATAATAATAATCAAATCGCCAAGGATACTCAATCTTCTTACCCATATTAAATTTCCAAATCAGTTTGCCTGAATTTTCATCAAGCGCATACACCGCTTGATTATTATCAGAGAAGAAAATTTTTCCTTTTGCTTCGCTGGCAGATGACTGAATGGAAGAACCAGTTTGAAATTTCCATTTTATCTGGCTGCTCTTTTTATTGATTGCAAAAAAATCTCCTTTGGCTGTGCCAAAATAAATAATATCGTTTTTTATCAATGGAGTTGAACGAATCGGCGCTTCTGCATTAAAAGCCCATGCTTTGTTATCAAATACCAAATCATAATTGGTATTTATAACACGATCTAAT
>CAIYPC010000360.1 GCA_903927975.1 uncultured Bacteroidota bacterium
TGAAGACATTACGATTGCTCGATGAAAAGGAATTGATCCGCTTCCATTCACAGGGAACGAACCACGAATATGCATTGCAGTTAGACAGCACTAAATTTGGCAAAGATTTTCAATACCTCACAAAAGTTTATGAATATGTTTGGTATGGAGAATTTCTGATCACCGATCAGCAGGGAGAAATGGTTCAACAAAATTTCAATCAGTTTTATACGGCAATAGAAAGTTGAAAAAAAATATACGATATCATTTTATACTGATGCTGCTTGCAATTTTTGCGATTGGTAATTTCACAGGTTGCAAGCTTAAGAAAGAAAAAAAGCTGAACCGCTTTGTTTCATTATGGAGAAAAGATAAAATCCCGTATGGAACTTATTATGCTTTTGAAAACCTGTCACATATTTTTCCGCAGGCTAACGTAACGATTAATACAGCTTCCCCTGCTAAATATGCTGAATTTGAGCCATCGGATTATGCAAATGGAAATAGCAGCACAAAACAAAAAAAGGCTTATATCATTATCGCGCCAAAGGTTGTGCCCGATCCTTCAGAAATAAATGCGCTTATGAATTTTGTGGGCGAAGGCAATTCTGTTTTTATCTCATCTTTTTTTTTCGGCGATTCTTTATTGAGTTATTTGAAGCTTAAAACAGAATATGGCGCGTTGTATGATTTCAGGGATAGCTTGACGGTGAAAGTAAACAGCCCTACAACTTACGACACGCTTGAATTTGTTTATCCGGGAGATTCTTACAGCTCTTATTTCAGTGCCATCGATACCCAATTTACCACTGTGTTAGGCACAGATAAAAACGGGCGCCCCGATTTTGTGAAATTTAATTATAAAAGCGGCGGTGCTATTTATCTTCACTATGCGCCACTGGCGTTGAGCAATTTTTTTCTATTGCATAAAAACAATAAGGCATATTACGATAATGTTTTTTCATACCTACCGCAATCCACCACAGAAATTAAATGGGACGATTATTTCCGCTATTCGGGCAAGTTTTCTGTTTTTGGATTTTTATTAAATAATCCTTCCTTCAAATGGGCATTCTGGCTTTTACTGCTGTTGTTTTTAATTCTTTATTTATTTGAATCGAAACGAAAACAACGCATGATCCCAACGATCGCAGCGCTTAGAAACAGCTCGCTTGATTTTGTAAAAACAATCGGCCGGTTATATTATCAGCGAAAAGATAATTTGAATCTTGCAAATAAAATGTCAGTGCATTTTCTGGGTCATGTTCGTTCAAAATATAATTTGCAAACATCAACACTTGATAAAGATTTCGCAGAAAGACTTTCGTATAAAAGCGGCTACGACAAAGAACTATCGAAAGACATTGTGGATCATATTAAGGTAATACAGCAACAGCAATCGCTTTCTGATGAAGGCTTGCTGGAGTTCAATAATAAAATCGAGGAATTTTATAAACATACATAATCATGGAAGAAAATTTATTCGAACAAAGAACCGATCTAACGCAATTGCAAGAGAGCGTGAACCAGCTCAAAGCAGAGATTGGAAAAGTGATAGTAGGGCAGGAGCAAATGATAGAGCTATTGCTCGCAGGTATTTTGGCTGATGGGCATATTCTTATTGAAGGTGTTCCTGGCGTTGCAAAAACACTTACTGCAAAGCTGCTCAGCAAAACCATTTCTGTTGGTTTTTCGCGCATTCAATTTACGCCTGATATGATGCCGAGCGATGTGATTGGCACCACGATTTTTAATCCGGGGCAAGGTAGTTTTCAATTTAAGCCAGGACCTGTTTTTAGTAATATTGTTTTGATCGATGAGATAAACCGCGCTCCTGCAAAAACGCAATCGGCTTTGTTTGAGGTGATGGAAGAAAGACAGATAACTGTTGATGGGCAAAGCTTTCGGCTTGGCGCACCATTTATGGTTGTAGCAACGCAAAATCCCATTGAACAGGAAGGCACCTATCATTTACCGGAAGCACAGCTCGATCGTTTTTTGTTCAAAATAAATGTTGGTTACCCAACGCTTGAAGAAGAATTTAAGATTGTGAGCCATCACAATTCTTCGAATTTGCAAAATATGATGGCAGAAGTGAACCCTGTTTTATCCGCTGAGCTAATCGCATCTCTTAGATCGCAGGTTCGCGCATTGCACGTGGAAGAAAAGCTGATACATTTTATTACGACTGCTGTAACAACCACAAGAAACCATAAATCAATTTATCTGGGTGCGTCGCCAAGAGCTTCTATAGGCATATTGAATGCCTCAAAAGCAATTGCGGCTATGCATGGACGTGATTTTGTGATACCAGATGATATTATTTACGTTGTGCCTGCTGTGTTGCGCCACAGACTTGAACTTACGCCCGAAAAAGAAATGGAAGGTGCAACGACAGATCAGATAATAAATGAAATAATTCAGTCGATAGAAATACCCAGATAGTTTCCAGTTTGTAGTTTGGAGTTTGTGGCTCTGAGAAATTGCAAAATGCTGCGACTATGAACTATCAACCATGAACCATCAACTTCATAAAATCAACCTCAACTAAAAGCAAATATGCTCAAGCGCTTTTACAAATCACTTTTTTTTAGCCGCAGATTTTACCTGCTGTTCGTAATTGTTATTGCGCTGTTCGTGATTTCTTATGGCATTCCTTTTCTTTTCAATATTGCGAAGATTGCACTTGCTGCATTATTTATTTTTACGTTGGTTGATTACTTGATTTTATTTTTCAGAAAGCAGCCAGTTTTTTTAGAGCGCATAATGTCTGATCGTTTCAGCAATGGCGATCAAAACAATGTGAACATTAATATCACAAATAATTATTCTTTTTCTATTGATGTTGCCGTTATTGATGAGCTTCCTGATCAATTTCAAATACGCGATTTTTTATTGAAAGCCTCATTAAAAACAAATGAACCGCAGGTGTTGAAATATCAGTTGCGGCCAACAGAAAGAGGAGAATATTTTTTTCATAACCTGAATGTTTTCATCAAAAGCCCTATACAATTAATTGTTCGGAGAAAAATTTTTGATGCGAAGACCATGGTGAAAGTGTTGCCTTCTTATTTACAAATGAGAAAATATGAATTGCTTGCTCACTCAAGCAACCTTGCGGAAGCTGGTAGCAAGAAGATGCGGAAAATCGGTCACAGCCTTGAGTTTGAACAGATCAAAGAATATGTTTTGGGCGATGATATAAGAAGTATTAACTGGAAAGCAACTGCACGCAAAGGCGGTCAATTGATGGTGAATAATTATACAGATGAAAAAAGCCAACAAGTGTATTGTATCATCGACAAAGGGCGTGTGATGAAAATGCCTTTCGATGGAATGACTTTGCTTGATTATTCAATCAACGCTTCATTAATATTATCGAGTGTGGCATTGATTAAACAAGACAAAGCTGGACTTATTACTTTTTCTGATAAGATTGGCAATGTGTTGCCTGCTGATAGAAAGACGAAGCAGATGAATAGCATTCTTGATGTGCTTTATAATCAACAAACGAGATTCCCTGAAGCAGATTATGAAAAATTGCACGCACTTGTAAGAACACGGATCACCCAACGAAGCTTGTTTATTTTATTCACCAATTTCGAATCGATAAGTGCGCTACAAAGACAATTGCCATTTATAAAAGCAATAGCAAGAAATCATTTGTTGTTGATTGTATTTTTCGAGAACACCGGATTGAAGCAATTGACGAGCACCAATGCAGAAGATGTAGAAGGCATTTATATGAAAACAATTGCTGAAAAATTTGAGTATGAAAAACGCCTAATCGTTAAAGAACTTCAAAAGCATGGTATACCCGTTATTCTAACTGCTCCACAAAATCTTACCGTGAGCGTGGTGAATAAATATCTGGAGATTAAAGCGAGGCAGGCTATTTAGTTTGTGGTTTGTTGTTGGTGGTTTGTAGTTCTGAAAGTCGGAGTTTGTTTATGAATTGCAATTCCATTTTAACCATAAGTGTTTAAGGCCTGCTGCATGGTTTTTTATTTCTACATATTTATTCATTACCATTTCATAATGTAATTTGCATTCGCAGAACCACAAACCACCACCAACAAACTACAAACATCAATGAACCCTTACGAACTCGGCGAAGTTTTACTAATCAACAAACCTTTACACTGGACTTCTTTTGATGCAGTAAGAAAGATCCGCAATTTGGTGAGAATAAAAAAAGTTGGCCATGCCGGAACGCTTGATCCATTGGCAACAGGTTTATTGATTATATGCACCGGAAAATTCACCAAGCGCATCAATGAATTTATGGCTGCGGAAAAAGAATACACCGGTACATTTACTTTAGGGGCGATCACACCAACTTATGATCTTGAAAGCGAACCTGAAAACTTTCTGGATTATTCAAAAATTTCTGAAGCACAGATACAAGATGCAAAGAAAAGTTTCATGGGAGAAATTTTACAAACGCCGCCCATTCATTCAGCTATAAAAAAAGATGGCAAAAGAGCTTATGAACTTGCAAGACAAGGAAAGGAAGTGAAACTTGATCCCAGAAAAATAACCATTAAAGAATTTGAGATTGTAAATATTGAAATGCCTGTTGTTTCTTTCCGAGTTGTATGTACAACGGGCACGTATATACGGAGTTTGGCAAATGATTTTGGAGCATCATTAGGATGCGGCGCTTATCTCGGTAAATTATGTCGCACAAGAATTGGGGAATTTTCTATCAATCAATCAATGATGATGGAGGAAGCGGAGGTTGACATTAAGGAAAAATTGCAGAGGAGTTTATAGTTGAGAGTTAAGAGTTCTGAGTCGCGATCTCCAACTCAGAACTCTTAACTCAGAACTAAAACGGATACCCAATACCTAACTGAAATTGTCCGTTTTTCAATTGCATATCATAAAACCATCTATTGGGATAATCTATTCGGCGTGGATCTCTTATAATATACGCCCAATCAAACCTGATAATAAAATAATCAAAATCTAATCTTAGACCGGTGCCTGCATCAACAGCAAATTCTTTATAAAACCTGTCAATTGCAAAATCACTTCCCCTCAACGATGGATGAATGCTCGGAGAATCAGAAGCAGGAATATTTCTGTTCCATATATTGCCGACATCAACATAAAGAGCACTGCCTATTTTTATTCCATAAATTGTTCCGAGATTAAATCTGTATTCAGCATTTCCTTCGATCTTAACATCTCCAAATTTATCAACGGCACTCGTGTCATAATAATAAGAGGAACCAAGACCTAGTTGCCGAACCTGCCAACCGCGCATGCTATTAGGACCACCTGCAAAAAAAGCTTTATAAAAAGGCAATGTTTGCGCGGTGCCAAGCCCATTTCCATAAGCAAGCCCATAACCAGCATAAGCACGGAACGCGAGCTGGCTTTTTTTATAATCAATACGATGCCTGTATTCAATATCAGCTTTCACAAAATGATAAAGACCGCCTTGGTTGAAGGCTTTCAGTGTGCCAATGCCATATAGCAAGCCGCTCTCTTCTCCAGTAACCCTCAAAACATTTGTATGAGTTCCTATTTGCTTCGAATAGTTATAAATAAATTGTTCCCCTACAACAAGCCCGGTTTTAAACGCAAGTTTTAGTGAGGGCACTTCCTTGATGAGATTATCCAAACTATCCCCTTTTTCATACAGTGTAGTATATTCTATATTGAATGGCCTAAAAGTCCAACTATGATTTTTGACAGTTCCTTCCCAGCCGTATGAGGCCGATAAAGAACGTAATGAAAAGAAATCTCTTCTGTCTGTATAAGCAGCATTAAAATTCAGGACAGTTTTTTTATTATCCCATTTTCTAATGATAGGTAGTTGCGGAATATGAGGAAAGGAAATGCTATGCGAAAGATTTGTTTCCGTTGTCTGAATAAAGTCAGCACCAAATTCAACTCCGGCACGAACGCTTGTATTTGTTTGAATAGATCTTTGATATGCATTGCGGTTCCTTAAAGAAAGATCAGCGCCGACACCAAATAAATTGGTGGCAGTAAGAATATCGTTTGTGTTGTAGCTCGCTTCAAGACTTGCGCCCAGCGTTTGCTTTTGCACAGGGAATAAACTTAGTGTTCCGTTAAGCAAAGAATCTGATAAAGATGATTCTTTGTAATCTAGTAAGGTCCGCTGCCAAGCGCCCATCTGATTGCTAAATATATTCAGCGTTTTATTATAACCGTCGAGCGTATAAAGGCTGCCCGGATGAATTGGCAGATTGCGATAAATTATTGAAGATTTGAATTTATTTGTCCTCGATATCACCGTTATTTTGCCTTGCACAACGGTATCGTTTTTAATCACTGTTGGTATTGTGTCTTCAATCAAAGGTAGGTCTGTAAACACAGTGATGCTATCAATATAATATTTTTGAAGTTCGCTGGAATCCTGTGGTGGCCGCTGTTTCACAACAACACTAATGGTAGGGTTTTCTCTTTTCCTTTTTAATTCTTCTAGCAGTTGTGCCTGTTGAAAAGGATCAAGTGTGGGATCAATCAATGCAGCAAGTACAGTGTCTCTTTCAACATAAATATCTTTTATTGAAAATTTGTAATAGCCGTTGTTGCGGAATAAATTAATCAGCCGATCAAGCTCTAAAGAAACAAGTTGTTTTGAAAATGGTTTCCCCTTTTTAAAAAAAGAATTTTTTTGGTTCTGTAATGCAAGCGTCTGAAGCTCGGGAGTTTGAAGATCATATCCAATTGAATCAAGCTTTAAATTTTTTCCTGGGGTGACCCTGAAATTTATAGTTGTTCTATATTGATCTCTGATCGAATCAATTTTATAATTGTCTTTGATTATGGGGTTATAATAACCAAGAGAATTGAGCAATGCAATCATGAAATTATTAGAGCGCAAAACATTTGCAGTGTCAAAAACAGGAGGGTTAGGAAGTTTTCTATAAAGAAATGGTGGTTGAAGTCTGATGGCGGTGACAGTTCTTGTGCGAAGGCTGTCATCAAGCTGGTTTGTCAATCTTAATGCAAGGTCTTGTTTTTCGCCGTTCGATAAATTCCCTTCAACTTTAATAATGGTTTTAAATACAAAAGGCTTGTTTTGTGGATACTGACCTTGTTTGGGAGAAACGCATGAAAAAATAAACGCCATCATCGCCATCGTCAGCACCACTGCTGGTTTGAAGAAAGATACAGTAACTTGCCGGCGAAATACCATAATAAGGATTAACAGGTTTTTATCGGATGGATTTTTCCACCAAAATTGTTTTTAATTAATTGTAAATAAATGTAATGCTGATTAAATCACAGGTCAAATATATTCAAAGTTTGAGCCAGAAAAAATTCCGTGATGATGAGAACGCTTTTGTGGCAGAAGGGCCTAAGATTATTAACGAATTGTTGGCCGCAGCAAATGTTGAGCTTTTGAATTTGTTTGCGCTAAAAAGCTGGATAGATAATAATGCCGAGTCGATAAAATCTTTGCAAACAAATCAGATTGTGGAAGTGAAAGAAAATGAACTTGAGCGCATTTCTTTTTTGCAAACGCCCAATCAAGTGCTCGCTGTTTTTAAAAAGCCTTTTTTTGGAAAGCCAAGTTTTGAAAAGAAAATAACCATTCTGCTCGATGGCATTCAGGACCCGGGAAATTTAGGAACGATGATCCGCACGGCAGATTGGTTTGGTATTGAAA
>CAIYPC010000361.1 GCA_903927975.1 uncultured Bacteroidota bacterium
TGAGTTGTGAGTTGTGAGTTAAAATAACCCGCAAAGTTCGATGGAAATTTGGAATGAAAGAAATCGTACATCTAACATTATAAATCGTACATTTTTATGAGTCAGGCATTTGTAAAAGAAGAAGACGGACAATGGCTTCACGATGTGATGCCAACTTTAAACGCGTTGATAATGTATCTCACTCGAGAGAACAATGGAATACGTGTGTACGAGAAAAAGAATTACCTCAATGCCGCAGGAAAAGAAGTGCATGAAATGAGTAATGGTTTATCTTATTCAAAAGATGTTGATGGGAAATGGTGTGTGGTGTGAGAAGACATTATTCCAACCAAATAACAAAGCCACACATTAGTGTGTGGCTTTGTTATTTATAGCGGAATAAGCAATAAGCGATAACGTTTTCCCCAAATTCAAGTTTGTTATAACAACGAAATTAATTTTCACATACTTCTGAAATATCTACTGTCTCCAAATAAGGCGCGAGTTCTGATGTGTCACTAAATACTCTTACACTTTTATAACAGAACTGCGAAAGGTGAAAATATATTTCTATATAAAACCCTTCCAATTGATACAATGAAATTTTAAAACATCCTTCCATTCTCTGCGCCAGAAAAACTGATTGTTCAGCAAGTAATTGCATTTTTTCAGTGCCGTTCATCAATTCAAAATCTTCCATTGTCATAACAAAAATTTTAGGCGGTCATTATTTTTTCGTCATCATCTCACATTTTTTTGCAGCATCAAGATGTTTATTAATGGTAGGTAAAGTGCTTGACGCAAATGCCTTGATATCTGCATCTGATCCTTTTTTTGTTTCATCTTCAAACATGCCAGCTACTTTTTTATGTCCGCTAACCATTGCATCCATATATGCTTTATCAAAATCCTTTCCTGTTTTTTTGCTCAGGTCATCAACTTTATTCTGATCATCCTGCGGAAGTGATATTGGCATCATGATATGTTTTGTAGTGGCAATTTTGCTTAAATCATCTCCTGCTTTTGTGTGGTCAGTTACCATCATTGCCCCGAAATTTTTAACATCAGTGCTAGTTGAATTCTGTTGTGCCACTTTCCCCAATGCAACTTCCATCATGCCTGCGTTTGCTGCGTCTGTCACAAATTTTAAATCATCGTTGCTCACTGTGGAAGCTACTTTGGCTGTATCGCTGCCTGCGTTTGAATTGTCCGTTTTCATTTGGCTTGTATCTTTTGCCATTTGTGTGGTATCTGATGTTGTGCTGTTGCTGTTATTTCCACCACAGCTAACAAGGAATAATAACCCAACTGCTGGCAAAAAGTATTTGGCTTTCATGATATGTTTTTTAAAATGAATAAATGTGATTTTGATAATGGATTTTCAAACAGCGTGCCAGCAAAGCCTATGAATAAAAAAGACAAATTAATGTGAATCAAAATAGCCAATAGCGTAATTGAAATGACATTACGAGGAAATTATGCCACAGAAAATCCATTGCCGCTAATAAATATTTGGCATAATATTTTTCTATATCTTTTAATAAATAATCATCAATGAAAGCAATATGGACAGGCGCTATTGGCTTTGGGCTGGTCAATATCCCTGTAAAAATTTACAGCGCCATTGAAGAAGGCAGTCTTGATTTGGATATGCTTGATAAAAAAGATCATGCAAGAATCCGATTTAGGCGTGTGAACGAAAACTCAGGCAAAGAAGTTCCATGGGCTAATATTGTAAAAGGATATGACCTCGATGGAAAATATGTGGTGCTAAGCGATGAGGACTTTGAAAAGGCAAGCCCAGAGAAAACGAAGATTATAGAGATTAAAGAATTTGTGAACGAAAATGAAATTGAAAGTATCTTCTTTGAAACACCTTATTTTTTGGAACCTCAGAAATCTGGTGAAAAAGCGTATGTGCTTCTCCGTGAGGCTTTGAAGAAAACGGGCAAACTTGGTTTGGGAAGTTTTGTGATGAGAAACAAAGAAAGCCTCTGTGTGCTGAAGCCTTTGGATACAGTTATAGTTCTTAATAAAATAAGATTTGCGCAGGAAATTAGAAATGTGAATGATTTGAATATCCCACAAAAGTCTACTATTAAACCAGCGGAATTAAAAATGGCAACTGCACTTATTGATCAGCTCAGTTCTAAATTTAATATTGCAAAATATAAAGACAGTTATACGGATGAACTGATGAAACTCATCAAAGCAAAAGCAAGGGGTAAGAAAGTGAATGTGCCTACATTGCGTGTGGTTCATAATAAAACGAAAGACCTGATGTCGCAATTGAAAGCAAGCCTTGATGGAAAAAAGAAGAAAGCTTCTTAGTGATATCTTTAAATCCCAACAAACCTCAATTGTAGAAGTTTTTCCCCAAGATTAATAGTTTATTTTTGTGCAGACCTTACACTAGGCTTGTTTTAAAAAGGGTATGATTTTGCTTATATCCTATTTAAAACAATTAGTTTATGCTTGAAGAAATAAAAACATTACTAAGGCATGGAGAAGAGTACATCGAAACCAATGTTGAACTGACCAGATTGAAAGCAATTAATTCAGCTTCAGAAACGATGTCTTATGTGGTATCCATGCTGGTGATTATTGGTTCTTTTATGCTCTTTATATTCATGCTTTTCATTGGCTTTTCTTTTTTGATTGGGCATGCACTTGGCAGAACTGAATTTGGGTTTTTTATTATGGCTGGAGTAATCGCAGTGTTTAGTATTTTTTTATACGCTTATCGAGAAAAATTGGTTAAGAATCGTGTTTGTGATTTGCTGATTAAAAAAATTTTAAACTAATGAAAAAGATAAATTCATCTCAGGATTTGCAGACTGCTATCTTCATGCTCGAACAAAAAAGAAATGCGCAGCGAAAAGAAATTGAAAATGAAGTGGAACAGATTCACAAAAGACTAAGCGTTGCAAATGTGTTTAAAAGTACTCTGAGAAATATAGTTGGGGGTGACAGTATAGGAACAAAAGCAGCAAGTTCTGCATTGGGTTTCGGTTCTGGATTGATTGCGCAACGACTAGTAGCAGGAAAATCAGCAGGTATTTTTAAAAGATTATTAGGCACTCTTGTGCAAATTGCAGTAACAGGTCTTGTTGCAAAAAATTCTGACAAAGCTGTATCAAAGGGAGTAGAAATCGGGAAAAAAGTTTTTGGATAATTTGCTCGCTAACCTATGACCGAAAAAAAAGTAAAAATAAAAAGACCGTTATACAAGCGAATCCTTCGCGTGCTTTTTATTTTAATATTGATTTTAGTGTTTTTATTTATTGCCGTTGTGCTTCTCATTCAAACGGCGCCAGTACAGAATTTCCTGCGAGGCAAGGCAGTTTCTTATCTGCATTCAAAGATTCACACAAGGGTTGAAGTTGGAAAAATATACATCGGCTTTCCGAAAAGGATTGTCGTTGAAAATGTTTTTTTAGAAGATGAGAAACATGATACATTACTATCGGCAGGAAAATTATCTGTCAATATAAGCATGTTGAAACTGCTGCACAGTGAAATTGAAATCAGTGATGTTGATTTAAAACAGGCTACTGTGAAAATAAAAAGGCTATTGCCTGATACAGCTTTTAATTTTCAGTTTATTATCAACGCATTTTCTTCATCTGATAAAAAAGAAGTTAAAAAAGATGATACTTCATCTACAAAAGTTTCTGTAAAAAATATTTCGTTTGATAATATAAGAGCTGTTTATGATGATGTGATAACGGGTAATGATGTGGATGTTTCATTGACTCACTTGGATATTCATATCAATAAGCTGGATTTAAAGAATCAATATTATGAAGTGCCGGAAATAAACATTGAAGGTCTGCGTGGTAGGGTTTATCAAAATAATCCACTTGTGATATCAGCGGTAAATGATAGTTTGTCGCATGCTACAGCTTCCTCTTTACCAAATTTTAAGTTTAGAAATATTGCTTTAAAAAATATTGTGCTTGATTACAGAAATAATCCGAGCGCATTATTCTCGCAATTTAATATTGGTGATTTAGCAATCGATGCACGCACATTTGATTTGAATAAAAAGATTATCAATCTTAATAAACTTGAATTGTCTGGCACAACTGAGTCTGTTCGGTTAGGCAAGGGCGTGAATAAAAAAGCGGATTCAAAGCAACCTCCCGCAAGAACAACAGACTCTTCAGGTTGGCGCATAATGGTGAAGGAACTGGCACTTGATAATAATAATATTGCTTTTGATGATGATAATTCTCCAAGACAAAAAAAAGGAATGGATTATTCCCATATCAAAAGCAATGGAACAACATTGCATGTAAGCAATCTTTTATTCAAGAATGATTCGATCGCTGGAAATATCTCGAAAGGATCTTTAGCTGAACAAAGCGGTTTCAAATTGCAAACATTAGAAGGCGATTTTTTATATTCAAAGAATCAATCTTACATAAAAAACTTTCGCATTCAAACGCCAGGCACTTTAATTCAACGTTCAATCGTTTTAAATTATCCGTCGCTTGATGCTTTGAAAAAAAATATGCGGTTGCTGCTGCTTGATGTTGATTTGAGAAACAGCAAAGTGCAGGTAAAGGATATTTTAACATTCGTCCCTTCATTAGATACCATGGCGGCATTGAAAAATGCAAATGCTGTTTTTGTGATGAACGCAAGGGTGAGAGGAAGTTTTGGCAATTTGAAAATTGATGAGCTTCAATTCACTGGACTACAAAACACGAAAATTGATGCAAGCGGTTATATAAAGGGATTGCCCGATATGAAATCATTGGAGACAAATCTTGTTATAAAAAACATCAGTAGTTCGCGTAATGATATCTTAAATTTTATTTCGGAAAAAGCGTTACCCTCAAATATTGCTATACCTGAACAGTTTGATCTGAATGGGAAATTGAATGGTAACATGCAAAATCTAACAACAGATTTAGCATTGAATACGAGTTCAGGGAAAGCAACCGTGAAAGGAGATTTTAAAATCCTGAACGACTCGAAGAACATTGGATATGATGCAATGATTACTACCCAGGATTTGAACCTGGGTTATATTTTGAAAGATGACAGCACTTATGGAAATGTTTCACTTCAATTAAAAGCTGTTGGAAAAGGAACAGATCTCAAAACTGCTAATGCAAATGTGGAAGGAGCTATTCAATCTGCCATTTATAAAAAATATAATTATAAAGATGCGATTATAAAAGCTTCGATTGCTAATCAAATTGCAAAAGCTGATATCTCCATTCATGATCCTAACATTTATTTTTCGTTAAATGGTACTGCTGATTTGAGCGCAAAATATCCCGCAATTAAAATCACTTCTACTATTGACAGCATTAAAACAAAGCAGCTTCATTTCACTACAGACGACATTGCTTATCATGGAAAAATTGATGCTGATTTTCCGATTAGTGATCCTGATAATTTAAAAGGCAATTTGCTGATTGAAAATTCTTTGCTTATAAAAGATGGACAAAAAATTAAACTCGACACGATAAAGCTTTCAGCAGGACAAACAGATAGTGGTCAATTTCTCAGGTTATACGCAGACGTTATTAATGCAAAACTGAATGGTCATTATAAGTTTACGGATATGGGCGCGGTTTTTAAGCAGCTTATTGAGCCATATTTTTCAACAGTGAAGGAAGATAAGAAAGCTAAAATCGATCCTTACGATTTTTCCATTGCATTGGACATTCACAACGGAGCAATTTTAAAAGAATTATTACCAACACTTGAAAGGCTTGACCCAATCCGATTTCAGGGAAAATTTGATTCTAAAAAAGGATGGAGCGCTGATTTGACTTCTCCTTTGATTATTTATGGTGATATGCGCGTTCAGAATTTTCAATTGCATGCCAAGCCCCAATCAAATAGTTTATCGCTGGAGACCACATTACAGCAACTTACAAGTGGTAAAACGCTTGCGCTATACAATACTTCCTTAAACACATCCATTGCTGATAATAAAATTGATTTTGCGTTGAATGTGCAGGACAAATATTCTAAAGATAAATATCATATTGGTGGATTGGTACAGAGCAAGAATTCAGGGGAATATGTGTTGTCATTAAAACCAGAAAAGCTGTTGCTCAATTACGGCAAATGGAATATTGCAACTGATAACCTCATTGAATATTCTCCCTCAAAATTGGTCGCACATGATTTTAATTTAACCAGAAGTTCAGAAGCGTTGAACATAAACAGCAGCACAACAGAAGCAAATGCACCACTTGAAATTTCATTCAACAAATTTTTATTATCAACACTAACAGGTTTTGCAGGAACAGATTCATTGCTCGCAAATGGAGAATTGAATGGAAAAATAGCTGTAAAGAATATTCAGACAAAACCAACTTTTACAAGCGATTTAAAAATAAATAATCTGAGTGTTTATAAAGACACCGTTGGTGATATTGCTTTAAAAGTAAACAACACAGAAGAAAATAAATTTTCAGCGAATGTAAATATTACTGGTCACGGAAATGATGTTGCATTGAACGGTGATTATTATGTGAAGCCTGATAACAATAGCAATTTTAATTTCACCCTCGATTTAAAAAAGCTTAATCTGGCTTCAATTGTTGGTGTTTCTTCAGGTGCTTTAAAAAGTGGATCTGGTTCAGTGAACGGAAAGATTAATGTGAGTGGAACGCTCGGCAAACCTCAGATAAATGGAAACGTTGCTTTTAATAAGGCGCAATTAAATCCGGCGATGCTCAACAGTAATTTTTTTATTGATGGTCAAAAATTTGAGATAGATAATGATGGGTTTGATTTTGATAAGTTCACTATTCTTGATTCGTCAAAAAATAAGTTAGTGCTCGATGGTAATGTAAAGACCAAGGATTACAAACATTATAATTTTGATCTTTCGATCAATGCAAGAAATTTTCAGGCACTTAACAGCACTAAACGGGATAATAAATTATACTATGGTCGATTATTTTTCAATACCAATCTAAATATAAAAGGTACGGAGTCGCAGCCTTCTGTTGATGGAAGTTTCCATATCACCAATAAAACAAAATTCACGGTAGTCATTCCACAAGATGAACCTGGAGTGGAAGAAAGGGAAGGGATTGTTAGGTTTGTTGACATGAAGTCAACAGGACGTGATTCGATTTTGAATTTGGGATATGACTCGATTGCCAAATCGTCTCTTCGCGGTTTTGATATTTCTACCAATATTATTATTGATAGCAGCGCTGAGTTAACGCTTGTCGTAGATGAAAGTAATGGTGATCATTTAACTGTTCAGGGCACTGCAAATTTAACCGGCGGCGTTGATCGCAGTGGCAACACAACTTTATCCGGAAGATATGAATTGACACATGGCTCTTATGATTTGACATTTAGCGTGCTTCATAAAAAATTTGACATTCAACATGGCAGCACAATTACATGGACAGGAGAGCCAACAAAAGCTGATCTTAATATCAATGCGATTTATACTGCTAACACAGCTCCGATTGATTTGGTGAGCGATCAAATTCAAAATGTATCGAACACAAATAATTATCAGCAGAAGCTTCCATTTTATGTCTATTTGAAAATGACTGGCGAATTGCTGAAGCCTCAGATCAGTTTTGATATTGTGCTGCCAGATGATAAAGCATATTCGGTTTCAAAAGAAGTAGTGACGACAGTGCAAGCGAAGCTGCAAATGATCAGACAAGATCAAGGCGAAATGAATAAGCAAGTTTTTGCTTTGTTATTGCTTGGCAGGTTTGTGGGTGAAGATCCATTTGCGAGCAATGCAGCGGGAATAAATGCTGAAAGTCTTGTCAGGCAAAGTGTAAGTAAAATCCTTTCTCAGCAATTGAATCAGCTTGCGGCAAATTTGGTACATGGAGTAGATGTTAGTTTTGATCTGCAATCAACAGATGACTATACAACAGGACAATTACAAAATCGCACAGATTTGAATGTTGCTGTTTCCAAACAATTATTAAATGACAGATTGCGAGTAACGGTTGGTTCCAACTTTGAATTGGAAGGTCCGCAAAATGTAAATGCAAATCAACAGTCAAATACGCTCGCGGGGAATATTGCTTTGGATTATAAGCTGAGCAAAGATGGCAGATATCTTTTGCGTGCTTATCGCCGAAACGATTATGATGATGTGATAGAAGGTTATGTAATTGAAACAGGTCTTGGATTTATTATCACCGTCGATTACAATCATTTCAAAGAACTTTTTCAAGGTAAAAAGAAGAAACAAAAAGCTGCGGCTAAAAATAAAAATGCTTCAGATCAGGATGGGCAAGCTGTTTCAGTGGAAGGCAAAAAAGATTAAGTATGGCGTTGATCAATAAAGGATATTTTTTTCTCTTCGTGGTGAGTGCATTTTTTTTTGCTTCATGTAGCAACACAAAATATATCTCGAACAATGACGCTTTATATACTGGATCTGAAATCAAAATTGATAGTTCTAAACTCACTCACAAACAAAATAAAAAAATTAAAAACGATCTTTCAACGCTTACACGCCCAAAACCAAATAGCAAAATACTTGGCTTGCGAATAAAATTGTTTGCTTATAATATTGCCGGTCATCCTAAGAAAGCCGGGTCACCGCGAGGTTGGCTGAAAAATAAATTTGGTGAGGCTCCTGTGCTTGGAAGCGATGTGGATTTAAAAAGAAATTCAAAAGTGCTGCAAAGTTATTTGCAGAACAAAGGATATTTTAATGCGCAGGTTTATGGTGATACATTAATAAAAAATAAAAGAGCAAAGGCGATTTATCACGTGCAGCCTGATTTGCAATATCTCATTCAGTCTGTTACGTTGGTAAAAGATAGTTCGGCTTTATGCAAAGCCATAGCTGCTGATTTTGTGGAAACATTACTGAAGAAGGGAAGGCCATTTGATCTTGATATTATCAAATTGGAAAGATTAAGGATCGATGCTGATTTGAAAGAAAATGGATTTTATTTTTTTAATGCAGATTATCTGATTATAGATGTTGATAGCAATCTTAAAAACAACAAAGTTAATTTATATGTTAGATTGAAACAGGGTCTTGATTCAGAGGCAACGCATACTTACGATATTAAAGATGTTTTCATTTTTGCAAATTTCAAATTGCGCGGAAGTGCATCTGATACGAGCAGAGAAAAAGCAGTGGCGTATAAAAACTTTCGTCTCGTTGATTCTGCGCACATGTTCAAGCCAAAGCTGTTTGATGAAGCGATGCGTTTTCAACCCGGCGACACTTACACGAGAAGTGATCATAATTTAACCTTGAGCAGATTAATAAATCTCGGCGTTTTCAAATTTGTAAAGAACCGTTTTGAAGTGGTGAAGGGAGCTGATTCCCCAATGCTTAATAGTATTTATTATCTCACGCCATTACCGAAGAGATCATTGCACGCTGAAATATTTGGCACAACAAAATCGGATAATTTGGTCGGAACACAATTGACTGTTGGTTGGAACAATCGCAACACTTTTCATGGTGGTGAATTATTGAGCATTGATGCGTATGGAGGTTTTGAAGTTCAGTTTAGTTCTAATTTGAAAGGTTATGATACATATCGTGCAGGACTTGATAATAAGTTATCTTTTCCGAGGTTCATCGTGCCGTTTTTTCATTTGAATACAACAGGTGCTTATGTCCCGAAAACAAATATTGAAGTGGGTTACGACTTCCTGAATAAAGATAAATTGTACACACTGAATAGTTTTCGCACTTCATTTGGTTACGACTGGAAAGAAACGGCGAGAAAGGAGCATCAGTTGAATCCAATTGCAATTACTTATGTGCAACCTTTGAATGTTACGCAGGAATATAAGGACAGTGCGATAAACAATCCAACGTTATTGCTGGCAATTCAAAAGCAATTTATACTGGGTTCAAATTATAATTTCACATACAATCAGTTGGTTGGTGTGCAACCAAGAAATGCAATCTACTTTAACGGAAACCTTGACCTGTCGGGCAATGTAGCTGGTCTGTTGAGCGGAGCCAATACAAAAGAAGGAAAGACAATTTATTTGTTCGGACTTGATTTTGCGCAGTATGTTCGTGCTGAAACTGATTTTCGGTATTACCGCAAAGAAGGTACAACGGTGTGGGCTAACCGAATTGATATTGGTTTTGGTTATCCTTATGGCAATTCAACTGCGCTTCCTTTTATTAAGCAATTTTTTGTTGGTGGAACGAATAGCGTGCGTGCATTCAGGAGCAGATCTGTTGGACCGGGAACTTATTATGAAACAAATCAAAATAATTTTTTACCGGATCAGTCTGGTGATATCAAACTTGAAATGAACACAGAATTGCGTGCAAAATTATTCAGTATCGTGAACGGAGCAATTTTTGTAGATGCTGGAAATGTTTGGTTATATAATGCTGATACCTCAAGACCGGGCGGACAATTCTCTTCACAGTTCTTAAATCAGCTTGCTGTAGGAACTGGCGTGGGCCTACGTTTCGACATATCTATTTTGTTGATAAGATTGGATGTTGCCTTTCCGTTGCGCAAGCCTTATCTTCCTGAAGGGCAGCGTTGGGTCATTAATCAAATTGCATTTGGTGATGGCGAATGGAGAAGAAATAATTTGGTTATTAATTTAGGAATTGGATATCCTTTTTAGGAGTCGATGGTGGATGATGGATGGTCGATGGTCGCGTCGAACATCGACCATCCATCATCGATATCGATTATAATGCTTTTAAAAATTTTCGATGCTAAACCTAATCACTTCAACCGCTTCTTTCTGTCTTGAAATTATCACATACATATAACCGTTATAAATGATAGTATGCGGGTAACCATATTGCCCCTCTTTCCATAAGCCAGCTTTCTTTAAAGTGTACGGCTGGTCGGCGATAATATATTGTTTGTTGAAAAATTTGCCGTCTGCTGAAACAGCGAGCACGAGCGGTGTTCGTGCGGAACGATGAAGTGTATCAGGAATGCCAACGCAATAAAATTTTCTATTCGGCAATCGACCAAAATGAAATTTACTGTCATTGTCAGTGAAATTTGTTTCTGTTGGGAAAGACCAATGCGCTCCATTGTCCTTGCTTTCTGTGAGCCACAATTTTCCTTTCCAGCCTTCATCTGCAACACGAAATAACATGTGGATTTTATTATCATCTGTCTGAAAAAATGACCCTTCACATAACGGCGGCAGACCTAGCTTTTTTGCAGGTGCTTCATATGTATCTGGATTATCTTCTTTATATAATGAATCATTATAGGGACTGCTCATTTTCCAACCACGCAATCCGCTCGGATCGTCCGTATATGGGAAAGTAAAATTGCCGCTGATGATCAATCTTCCATTTGCCAATGCTTGCGGACCATGATTGGGATTTACAGGAACATGAATATCAATTGCGTTGCTCCAATGCTCGCCATCTGTTGATGTCTTTGCCCATAAATGCGTGTTTGTTCTGAGATGAGAATATTCGCCATAATAAGCAACCAATGTATCATGATATTGATGGAAACCCGCAGCAGTCAACACATTCAGCGTATCGTCAATATATAAAGATGGGGAAGCTAAAACCTGTGGCTTACTCCAATGGATAAAGTCTGTTGATGAAGAAAATGCAACTCTTTGTCCCGGCGCATCTTCGTCAATCATTCCGTTGCTCCATATTGCAATGAATTTATTTTTGAAATGAACGATAGAAGAATGATGTGAATACATCCAACTCGTGTCAGGAACATAAATCATAGAACGCTCAACAGAAAGATGTGGGATATTTTTTTCGGTGATATAATTATTTCTGATTAAAGAATTTTCTGTGCAGCAGATATTTACAAGCAAAAGAACGGGTATTAATAATCTGATATTTTTCATCGCTGATTTTTCTATGAATAATTTTTTGAACAATTTATAAATATAGTTTTATTTTCAAGAATGCTGTTGGGCAATTATACGAATAGTTTTCCTGTTACACATTGCTGAATAGAAAACCTACAGTACAAGTCAGTGACACAACGATGCTTAATAGTAATCCTAACGCTTGTTTCAAAAAAAACTTTTATGACAAAAGCTATTTTCAATTTTATGAGAGATAAATTTCTGCTCTTTTGTTTTTTGACATCTATGATTTCTGCTTCTTCACAAACCCTTTTGCCGTATAAAAATCCGTCATTACCAATTGAAGAACGCGTTCAGGATTTGTTGAAGCGAATGACAATCGAAGAAAAATTTTGGCAGCTATTCATGATTCCTGGAGAAATTGGAAAAGGCGACGAAGAGAAATACATGCACGGTATTTTTGGGTTTCAGGTGAGCGCTACTTCAACAAATGGAAATGCTGCTCAACAAATGCTCAATTATAATGCATCGGAAGATGCGTTGTTGCTTGCAAAAAAAATTAATGCAATTCAAAAATATTTTGTTGAAAAATCGCGGCTTGGTATTCCAATCATTGCATTTGATGAAGCATTGCATGGACTTGTGCGCGGCGGTGCTACAGCATTTCCTCAGTCGATTGCACTTGCCGCAACATGGGATACTTCGGTTGTTTACGAAGTTGCAAATGCGATAGCAACAGAAACAAAATTGCGTGGCATCCGACAAATACTTTCTCCGGTTATTAATATCGCTTCGGATGTTCGTTGGGGAAGAACGGAAGAAACTTATGGTGAAGATCCATTTCTTGTTTCAGAAATGGGCGTTGCTTTTATGGGCGCGTTTGAGCGAATGAATATCATCACCACACCAAAACATTTTATTGCAAATGTTGGCGATGGTGGGAGAGATAGTTATCCGATCCATTTCAATGAGCGAATACTGGATGAAATTTATTTGCCCCCATTCAAAGCAGCTATTGAAAGGGCAGGAGCACGATCTATTATGACAGCATATAATTCACTTGATGGCACTGCATCTTCATCGAATGATTGGTTGCTGAATAAAAAATTGAAAACAGAATGGGGCTTTAAAGGTTTTGTGATTTCCGATGCAAGTGCAGTTGGTGGCGCAAATGTTCTTCATTATACTTCTAAAGATTATCCGACGTCAGGACAGCAAGCAATCACGGGTGGATTGGATGTGATTTTTCAA
>CAIYPC010000362.1 GCA_903927975.1 uncultured Bacteroidota bacterium
AAATTAATTTTCTTTCTTTCAGGATCTGAATACAATGTTGGGTTTTGATTGCGATGATAGCTGTTCATATCATCCACAATTTTTTGAAAAAGATCTTCAACAGAAATGTTAGCATCACATTTATTGAAAACTCTCATAATAGAAGCAGTAAAAAAACTATGACGCACACCTTGATCATCGTTAAACTCAACTGCTTTTTGCAAATCTGTTGTCGCAGAAATAAAAAGAAATTTGGAATTCTTTCTGTCAACAGGTCTTACAATGTTGTCTTTTTCCGAAATGCTTAAAACCGCAGTAGCACTAAATGCTTTTTCGGCAACAACTGGAGGAATAGAATCTTTCGTTTTCCCTAATTCCGCAGAATCATACTTGCTCAGTGTTTTGTCGAACATCTGAAATATATAATCAACAGGGCAACTGCCAACGCCATCTTCATCTACGGGAAAACATTTCTTATCAGTAAATTTCTCTTTGTCTCTGCAATCAGGTACTCCATCGCCATCGGAGTCCGACAGATTCTTTGCAGTTGAATCTGTCGGACAACCTTTCTGATTATTAATAGAAATACCAGCAATGCTATCTATCAGCAACTGAGTATTTTTTGCATTCAACGTAAGGCGACCAAGCAATTCCATCACATCAACTGACTTTGTTTGTTCTGATAAATTTGCTCCGCGATCTGCCATTGCAAGGTTGCCACTAAAACAACAATCGAAAATAGTAGTGAGCACAATTTTCTTGTCAACAAAAAGATTAAAATATTCTTTCAATGTAAAATCTCTCAAAAAACATTTTAGGTGATCATCGTAATTATAAAGATCACTTGTCAGCATAGCCTGGTTCATTCCCTTTTTAATCGGATCTTTTGCTTCGTCTGAATTATTCATCCAAACACCATGACCTGAATAATAAAAAACCATGGCATCTCCAGGTTTGCATTTTTTCAATTTTTTTTTCAGCCCTGCAATAATATTGTCTCTCGTTGCATCGGCATTATAAATCGTATCAATATCCGATTTTTTAAATCCAAATTTTTTAATCAGTAAATCTTTTATTGAATTCGCGTCGTTCACAGAGCCATGCAAGCTTTCCTTGCTCTTGATTCCCTTCACTTCATAGTAATCATTAATGCCAATCAAAAGCGCATATTTTTTTTGCGCCTTCATTGAAAATGAGACGGCACAAAAAGCGATCACAAAAACTAATTGCCTGCGCATTGTGATGGTTTGATTTTTAAATCTTATTTTTCATTACAATTTAAGCAATCTAACCAATGATAGTTAAATGAAAATATCTTCTTTATTAATATTGTTTCTATCGATTGCTTCTTTCTTGCCTGCGCAGAATACAACAATTGATAGCTTGCATCTTGCATTGGGAAATGAAAAATCTGATACCGGAAAAATTGTGATGTTGTATAAATTGGCTGAGGCTTATCAAGGCTCCAAACCTGATTCTGCATTGCTTCTGGCACAAGAAGCTTATTTCATGTCGAAAAATAAAAAATTCATAAAAGGAGAATCATGGGCATTGAATGCAATGGCGGTTTCATATAACAGCATTGGAAATTTCCCTAAAGCTTTGGAATATTATCTTGAGCAATTAAAGATTGAAGAGAAGAGGGGTTATCCTGATAATATTGCAAGCGTTTACTTAGATATTGCTTTGTTGTATGATAATGCGAAGGACTATGATCAAGCTATCTTATATGCAAAAAAAGGAGACTCCATCATTATTGCAAATAAATTTGAAGAGCTTTCTCTTTACAGTTTATTGAACATCGGCGAAATTTATGAAAAGAAAAATGAGCTCGATTCCGCTCTTGATTATACAAAAAGATGTTATTCCAAATCAATAAAGGCAAATAATAATCTGATAACAGGCACAGCGCTTAATAACTTAGGAAATATTTACTTCAAGTCCGGAAATTATTCTGAATCGTTCGCGAATTTTAAGTCAGCACTTCCGCTGTTGAGCGCTTCAAATGATTATTCCAACTATGCTGAAAGCATGTTAGGTATTGCTAAGATATTTGAGCAACAGAAACAAAATGATTCAGCTATTTTATTCGCAAAAAAATCTTTTGATATTTCTTCTAGCAATAAGTTTCTTATAAAGGCTTTAGATGCAAGTATTTTTTTGTCTGATTTGTACAAGAAGAATAAAATCTCTGATAGTGCATTTGCTTATCTGGAAATCATGCTTGGGTTAAAAGATTCAATTGACAGCAGAGAAAGGATCAATCAATTCAAAAATATTGTGTTTGGCGAACAACTAAGGCTTCGCGAATTGGAAGAAGAAAAAATTCAGGCTCGCAATGAAATTAGAATGTACGTATTGCTTGCTGGCATTGCTTTATTTATAGTGATTGCTTTTTTGCTTTTAAGAATTAACCGTCTTCGCAAGAAAACAAATCGGATCTTAGAAAAGCAAAAAAATGCATTGGAAAATACTTTGCAGGAATTGAAGAATACGCAAGCGCAACTTGTTCAATCTGAAAAAATGGCATCACTTGGTGAACTTACTGCAGGCATTGCGCATGAGATACAAAACCCGTTAAATTTCGTCAACAATTTTTCTGAAGTTAATTCAGAACTGATTACAGAAATGAAGGGCGAAATGGATAAGGGGAACATGAAAGAAGCTAAAGCGATTGCGGACGATATTGCAGAGAATGGACAGAAAATAAATCATCATGGAAAACGTGCGGATTCCATTGTAAAAAGTATGCTGCAACATTCGCGCAAAAGCACTGGTCAAAAAGAGTTCACCGATATCAATGCACTTGCGGATGAATATTTACGCTTGAGCTATCAGGGAATTCGTGCAAAAGACAAATCATTTAATGCAAACACGAAAACTAACTTTGATGCTCACATTGGAAAAATAAATATCATACCGCAGGATGTTGGACGAGTACTACTAAATTTATATAATAATGCGTTTTATGCGGTGGCTGAAAGACGTAAAGTAGAAGGCATGGGGTATGAACCCACCGTTACAGTCACCACAAAAAAATCTGGAAATCAGGTATTCATCAGCGTTAGTGACAACGGAAATGGTATTCCCCAAAAAGTGTCGGATAAAATTTTTCAACCATTCTTCACCACCAAACCTACCGGGCAGGGAACAGGGTTAGGCTTGTCCCTAAGTTATGATATCATCAAGGCGCACGGAGGAGAATTGAAAGCCGAAACGAAACAAAACGAAGGTGCTACGTTTATAATTCAGCTACCTATAGTTTGAAATGAATACATGTTCGATGATTGATGGTCGATGGTTGGCGTTAGTTTTGAGCGGTCAATTAAAGATTGACGACCGCTTATTTGCGCAATCACAAAAACATCTTTCGCTGATAAACTTCAGTTGTGGGATAATGAACCCCGCGAATCTTCTCTCTCAACCAAAGAAAAGGGGGGTCTATGAATAAGAATTCAATCTCTTCATTCGTGTTAATAAATTAGATGCAAAAGAATTAATGTCCCCCTGGTGCAGGCTGTCCACCCTTGCCGGCAGTATCAGTTTTTGTTGTGTCGGCTTTCGCTTTCATAGAGGTGTCCATCGGGGCTGCTGTGGCAGTATCTTTTTTCTCATCTTTTGTAGCTGTGCCATTGCAACTGTAAACGCAGACGATTACTAAAATTGCCATCCCTGACAATAGTTTGAAAAAATGGTTGTGTTTTGGTGCAGTAGTCATAAAAAATGTTTTTGTAATGTAGTGCAAATTTGAATTTTTGCCAATAAAAACAATTTTCATTGAAAGTTGCCAACTCGTAATAAAATCAAAGCTTTCTTCAACGATTTGTGGGACGATGAGAAGGATGAGCCAGAAAAGCAAAAACCCTTTGATAGCAAAGGGTTTTACTTGTGTCCCCGCACGGGCTCGAACCGTGGACCCGATGATTAAGAGTCATCTGCTCTACCAACTGAGCTACGGAGACATTTTCACAATATTAAATATAAAACCCCGAAATAAATCGGGGCTTTGTGGGAGTTGACGGGTTCGAACCGCCGACCCTCTGCTTGTAAGACAGCGAGTTTTACCCTTCCGATTTTTTCGGAATATTATTGTTTATTGAAAATGAGCTACTTATATATTTAAATCTTATCGACTTTTATGCGCTTTTATTGACTTTTATTACATTTGTTTAAACCATGTTTAAACCAGAATGCCATGAGCGCGAACATTAAAGTAGTACTGTACACATCAAAGACCTTGAAAAACAAAGAGCATCCTATAATGCTCCGTGTGATCAAAGATAGGAAACCAAAATATATCTCGATAGGTTTTTCTTGCGCAAAAGATATGTGGGATGAAGAAGACAACCTGCCAAAGAAAAAGCACCCGCATTTCAAGCAGCTTCGGATTAAAATATCCGATAAAATTTCAGAAGCGCAAAGGCTTGTATTGGATCTGGAAAACGACAACAAGAATTTGTCAGCCCATGAGATCAAAGGGAAACTGAAAAGGAAGGTCGTGAACAATCCGCTCGTTGTGAATTATTTTGAAAGTGTGAGCGATAGGCTGATCGCCGCTGGACAGATCAAGAACGCGGAAGTGTACAAGGACACAAAAAGAAACCTAAACCACTTCATAGGCTCAAAGCAGCTCCATTTCTCCGATATAGACGCGCAGTTCCTCAACAGTTTTGAGGAGTTCCTTAAAACAAGCGGGAAGGGCGCAAACACCATATATATTTATTTGAGGACTCTTAGGGCTTTGATAAATAGAGCGATCAAAGAAGAAGTGTGCAGCGAGAAATATTATCCTTTCAAAAAGTTCAGCCTTGCCAAATATAGCCAGATAAAAACCCAGAAAAGAGCAATCGGAAAATCTGATATAGCAAAAATCAAAAAGCTAAAGCTCACAGATAGAAAAGACCTGATCGATGCAAAAAATATATTCCTGTTCAGTTATTACAACAGAGGTATGAACTTTATTGATATCGCTCTGCTCAAATGGAAGGATGTCCAAAATGGAAGGCTCAATTATCGAAGGATGAAGACCAAAGAGCTATTCAGTATGGAAATACTTGCCCCAGCGATGACCATTTTAAAGCACTATAAGCCCACAACATTTAAAAACGATGAGAGCTACGTGTTCCCGATTTTTCTTGAGCAACATGTGGGAGCAACGACCATGCACAACCGAAGGACAAAGATGCTGCGACAGGTAAACGCTGACCTGAAAGATATATGCAAGCTTGCAAAAATCAAGACAGTGCTGACAACTTATGTAGCGCGGCATACTTACGCAACCGTCATGAAGAAAAGCGGCATCTCAGTTTCTATTATCAAAGAAGCAATGGGGCATGATAGCGAAGAGACAACTCAAACATATTTAGAAAGTTTTGAGAACAAGATCATTGATGAAGCAAGCAAGGCAATCCTTTAATTTTTAAATTTAGTTTGTTATGAATAATGAATACGAAAGAGGTTTTGATGAAATAGCATCAGAACAATGTGAACAGTATATCAAAGAGTTTAATGCCAGAATTGAATTTGCAGTAGACCCTGGTGAAGTCATTGATGATATTAAAGGGCTAATCAACTTACAAATGAATGCGACTCATGATTCAAATGGAGAATTGAATACTGTTTATTTTAAGCTTCATAATGAAGCAAGAGCCGACAGGCGTAAAAACATCATTAATCTTTGTCAGCAATATTGTATTAATGAGAAAATAAATTATGAAGTCGCTGTTGCTTTTTTCCCAAAACTAATTGCCTTGATTAATTTCCGCAAATGGATTTGGGAAAAAGAAGACGAAATTAAATTAACAGAAAAAACTACTGCGTTTGATCAAAGAGAATCGAAAGAGGGAGAATTTACTCTTTTGCGAAGAGTTCTAGCAATTGAATTGTTGTTGGAGGAAGCAGGGAAAGAAATATCATTCGGCAGAACGGGCGTTAACAAAATTAAAATTGCAGAGTTCGTTGATTTCCTAGTGTCGAAAGAAATGAAGCCAAAAAAAGATATGAGAGACACAAGCATTTATGATAGGTTGAAAGCCTCTTGGGATAAAGTTGAATCCGCAGATATGGACAATCTTAAATATGTTAGAGATCAGTTCAGCAATATCGGCTTGTCTAATCTGGCAGCTAAAGTAGAATCAATAATTAATACAAAAAAGAAATAGAAAGTTTAGAAATGGGGGTGTACCCCCCATGCGTTGGTAAGTTTTCCATTTTTACTTTTAGCAAAACATATAAAAATGGAAAAAATAATTATCTCCACTCCGATAGAATTATCAAATCTAATCGAAGATTCTCTCAGAAAAATTCTCTTGCACACCGACATCCACAAGGAAGGGCATAGCGACCTCCCTGAGCTTTTGAATATCTTACAAGCCTCCGAATATTTGAGCCTCGCAAAGCAGACTCTTTATGGCTTTACAAGCAAAGGCGTAATTCCTCATTTAAAACGCGGCAAAAAATTATACTTCAAAAATCTGAATTGAATAAGTGGCTCACTCAAGGGAACGGGATTAAAATCTAAGATTCAGTATCGCATAATAAAAAAGCTGCCGTTACCAGCGGCAGCAAAAAAAATATTAAAATATGTACACAACAAAATTAGGCAAAACGCTTAATACATCGCGGATGTCGTTCCCAAAAAGGAGGGTCTCCGATGAGCCATAAGAACGATTATTCCTGTATAGCATATTTTGCGGACGGCAAATTTAAAAAGTGGTCTTATGTTCATAAACTAAATGGCTTTGTCGGATTTCTCAATAGAGATCATCAAAGCTGGAAATATTTTAATGTTTACGACAGGAGGACTGCTAAGTTCTTGAAGCGATTTTATCCGGGCAACATAGTGCCTGACTTTCTAACGATTTTTTTATTTGCGACTTTGCTTTGTTCGCTGTTGCAATTCGGCAACTCCATGCCATTAAATTCAACCTTCAGTTCTTCACCTTCAACCTTTAATAATGGTTTTAATAATACTGCAACAATTTCGACGCGCATAAAAAAAGAGGGAGGTAGTTATGAGCCTTCTTAAAAATTCGTATGGTGTAAGCATAAAATTTGAACCTAAGATTTCCGAAAAAAATTTCAGAAACAAATTTGCAGGCTCATCATTGCAACGAAAAGAAAACGAAGTTACCAAGCTAATTATCAATGATCCAATTGAAGTGCTTTTAAAAAAGCCATTGCGATTTCACGAAAATGATAATAGTTATGAAGCCCATACTATGTCTGTTAGGACAAAATCTAAAATCAGAAAAAAAGTAATTTCATTTTCGCGAGTACAAAAGAGACTAACATTTGTGACACTAACTTTTTTAAATCATGTTTCTGACAGGCAAGCAATAAAAATATTGGGAGCTTTTTTGGACAATGTATCTAAACGGCATAAAGGATTTCAGTATTTGTGGGTAGTAGAAAGGCAGACAAAAAATAAAGTGTTTAAAGATAACGTCCATTTTCATTTAATAACCAATATAACATGGGAAATTAAACGATGGTGGGAATACTGGATTGATGTTCAAAAAAAATATGGTGTACACCCACGAGATCAGAGCTATAAGCCTTCTTCGGCGTTCGATGTAAAATTTATCAAGTCTAACGATATTAAAAGCATTGGGAATTATATCACTAAATACATTACTAAAAACCAGAGTGCATTCAATGGTTCGCTATGGAATTGCTCCAAAAAAATTTCGCAATTATACACTGATTTTTATTCCGACATGAATTTTATGTATCAGTTGGAAAAGCTACAAGAAAAGGGGATGCTAAAGGGAGTAATCCGAAAAATTGAACAAGAGCATTGTATTGTCTATTTAGTGCCTTTAAATAACCTTACAACTCATTTTTATCATGTTATCGACAAAATAAATAAAGAGGTCTGGAAAGTTGATCCCAACAATAATTAATTGCAAAAATGGAAAATACAAATAGTAAACTGAAGATTATATTGGATTCATGTAAACCTAACGAATGCCATGATGTGCAAATCGAAGAAGCATTGAAGGAAATAAAGTTTTCGGAAAACTGCTTAGTTGTGTATTCTTCCCACGATAGCAAAGTTCATGTTCTTTTTACAGGATATAATAAACATGTCTTGCACGATTTGATCGTAGCTATGTGTTATCATGATAGCTATTTGAAATTGACTCAGCTCGCAGTTCTTTGTGCGGAAAAAATCAAAAAACTAGATAAAAAAGGGATGGACTTTGCAGAAATGGCGGGTGATTATGTGGAAAAAAACTTCGGCACTCATATAAATAATAAAGGGTAGGCAACAGTAGTTAATTTTGTTCAAGTTCATTGCGCATTTTATTATATATTATCGTTGCAAGTGTTATCGTAACTAAGGGTAATAATATTTTTTTCATTTTGATTAAAAATTTATTCATTCAATTATTTTAGCGGATTCACAGTAAAAAATTGATTTAATTTGGAATAAAATTAAGTTTAAATCAATAACAAAATGGTTACAAATTCCGTAACAATCACTTCAATAAAAAATACTAATTGTGTTATATGTGGTAAGGCTTTTAAGGCAGAAAGAGCAGCCAAATTATATTGCTCTGCAAAATGTCGTCAATCTGCCTATTACCACAAAGACAAGATTGCAGCAATGCGCGTAAGTCTTGCAAATGGTATTTCAGCGGAAATATTTACTTTCTCATTAAAAGAATATAAAAAATACAATCATTATAGAGAAGAATTAAAAAATTATAAGAAGTTAGAAGCCGACTTTCCTAATGTGCAAGAAGGTTCCGATGAATGGAATTTTTTATATAACAACCCTTGTTGTGCTTTGACTTTCAAACGAGATGAAATCCCAAAAAAGATATTTGGGTTAAAGCCGCCCTATCTATCCATTGAGCAATGGTCATTTATAAAATCAATTTACCCGAATTTTAACGTTGTTGACTTTACCGTATTCGTTTGCTCTTTAAGCCATGATTTTATTAATCAGCTCCAATCATTACCTAGCGACATCGCAATTAATAAGAATCGAATAATCGAGCCTATAAGAAATAAGTATTTATTTCATCTGGCAAAAATCGCAAATAGAGAGGTGAAGTTCTTGTAGTTAAAATTTTATAATTAAACTGTAAAAGGCAGCTACCGATGAATGGAGAAAGAGTTAATGATGTATTGCATACCTAAATTTTTGATGCCAAATTGGCGATTACAATTACACATCATAATCTGTATATCAATTCTATCTTCTTTTTTTGAGTGAGTTTTCTGAAGATATTTTCATCTGCCAGCAACGCAACAGCCACTTTTATTTCTTAATTAGCTTTTCTAAGGTTAGTAATAATTTCAGCTTTTGTTTCGCTAAAGTAAACCATTGCTTGCAAGAATGACTATTATAAGTAAATACTTCTTTCGGCATCTGCTTTTCCTGCCCTTGCATCAACTTTTGAATTGAATGCTTCAATCATTGCAACATAATCATCAGGTAAATTGAATTCTCTTGCTCCAATCAGGCAATGTTCCTTATACCAATCGTAAGGAACTAATTTGTTGTCAACAAATTTTGCTTCGGTTGCTATGTATGCAATGCACTCAACTTTTTTTCCTACTTCATTTGTCAAGTCAAGTTTTATTTCTTCATATCCTTTTCCTAAACCTTCTGCATCTTCCAAAGCTTTTCTCTGGCTTTCTTCAATTTCAAAAATAACTCCTAAAACAAAATCGTCCTTTGATTTTGTTGCAGTAATGTTTCCTTTTCCTGAACCGTCAGTGCTTTTCTTGTTGAACGAAAATTTGAAGCCCTCAACTTTTACGACTTCTTTGAATGTTGCTGTTGAACATCTTTCCAAAATTCTTTTACTACTCATGTTTGAGCCGTAACAAAAAACCTTGAATGTCGCTGGCGGTGGTGTCAAAATTTGAGAAACGATTTTGTCAATGTACCCACCAACACCTGCTTTGTTTCCTTCCATTGGAATTGCGAAAACATGTTTGTCCGCTGCGTAGTCATTCAAAGGGATTTGTCTTAAAGCATCATCTTCTCTGTGCCAACCGTCAAGCCCTGCTTCAACTAAATCGTCTGGCGGTGGTTGAAGAATATAGGAGTTCAAAATAAAATTTGACTTTCCAACTTGCGCTTCCAAATTTTTAATCGTTTTGTAAAGCGTAATCTTTGGGCTGTCCCACTTCAATTGCTCATTACGCAATCCGTGTGGGTCAATGAAAGTCAAGAATTGCTGTCCTGTTGTTTTGTGTTTTATCCAAAGCATAAAGTCAGGATAAAAACCTCCCGAAGTAAAATAAAAACCAAAGCCGTGTCCTCTGCTCATATTTCGTAAAAGGAAAAAATCATAGTCAGGAAATCTGCTTGCCTGTGAGGCAATGAAATTTTTAAGGTCAGCAACAAAAGTGAACTCACCCTGATTTAGTCCTGGCGGCTTAATGGTTTCAACTATATTTGTTCCACCTGCCGACAATGATTGGTGGCTATCCTCTTTTAAAAGTGGTTGATAGATATGAGCATTTAACCATTCTTCCAATACAAAAGTGTTGCCTTTCAGTTTTGTCGGATAGTTTGTTGTTGTGTCGCTTAGCTGTGTGAGTGATGCAAGGATTGCATTTATTCCTGCCAACTCATTTCCATTTACATCGGTTGTAATTATTTCAAACTGCCACTGTGCATTTTTGATATTGGCATTGTCTTCTGTTAAAACTTTTGATGTGAGATTATTTCCGTCATAGTTACGAAGCAGGCGTTTGTAATACAACTCAACATACTGCCGCAAAAGTTGAAACACTAACTTGTTCAGCTTCTCAATGTCATTGATGCCTTTGATTTCAAATTTTGAATCAGCAGTTACTCGATAATTTATTTTTTTCAAAAGGTCTTTTAGTCCTGTACGGGCAATTAAGAGATTTGGGATTCTCGGGCTTGCCATTCGCTTTTTATACAAAAGCAATTCAGTGTAAACCCAATTCCAGTCAACAAAATTCAGCAGTTCATCAGATAATTTGAAACTAGAAGTTCTCACTTCCTGACTTACATCTTTCTTTCCTGCAATGGCGACAAACTTTTTTGTAGAAATATCTAACCTAACTTTTATTGAAGGCTCTGTAAAAAGTTTTATAATGTCTGTTTCTTCAAACTTTGCAACACTACTGTCTTTCTCCAATGTGAAAAGTTGCAGTTGGTTTAAGTCGTGAGTAAGATTAATGTCAAAGGTGAACGTCTTCTTTAAGGTTTTTATTCCTTCTCTTTCAAGGTCTTCTTTAAACTGTTTCATATAGTCGGCACGAAGTCCGAAAATATTTAAGCACTCTACAATGTTTATGAATTCGGGAGCACCTTGTAAATTCTTGCTTCGCTTTAGCGAACTTTCTTTCCCTCTTAGCCTAACTCCTCTGCCAAACAACTGAATGATTTGTGAGCCTTTAGATTTTCCGAAGTTGATTAACCCGATTGATGAAACTCGGTAGTTGTTCCACCCTTCAATAAATTTTTTTGCTCCAATCAAAATATTGATTGGGTTGCTTTGCTTGTCGCTTAACGATTTGAATAGCGAAGTTGAATGTGTATCTCTTTTAAAATCGTATTCATTTTCAATTTTTGTTTTGAATGGAGAAGTATCGCCAATGTAGATTAGAGCAAAGTAGTGGTCACAACCTTTAATCTTTAATGCAATTTCTCC
>CAIYPC010000363.1 GCA_903927975.1 uncultured Bacteroidota bacterium
AATTATGCGCCCGCTGGGTGTAATCTCATGGAAGAATAAAAATGGTTGAATTCGTTTTTAACTTCATTAAAAATTCTTTTGAAAGTTTCCATTCGTTCAGATAAAGCATGCTGTGAATCATTTTTCACAGAACGCAGCACATTGAAAATGTTTTCAACTTTTTGGTTTGAATCTGGCAAATCGTGCCTAAGTGTGTCGATTACTTCTTTGTGGCAGATGAAGATGTTTTGAAAATGCTCCATTTGAGCTAACAGCGTTCTTGGGAGTTTTTGTGTTGCGAGGTCTTCAAGCTCGTGTTCGAAGTGTCGGATTTCCTGTTTGATGGAGGAGAGCTCATGTTTCCATGATTGCAGCTCCTCATGAAACTGTTCGATGGTTGATGATTGCATTGGCTTCAATTTAAGTGAAGAAATTAAAGAACTAATGAAATTAAATTTAGGTGATCAATGGGAATTTATCAAAAATTTGTTTTGGCAGTGAGTGGATAAATAATATCTTTTTAACACTCGGTTTTTTAACTTTTATCAAATAAAAGTGCAGGCATCTGAGGCAGGGTTCAGTTGTCAAACCAAATCCTTATTTTTGAGGCTTGTTAAATCAAAAAGCAAACATTTTTTAAAGCTTTGTTGCTGTTTTTTGAAACTTTTTAAACAACTATTGCAGAATATTAATATTAATGGAAAAGAAAGTTACCAAGATCGGTGTGCTTACTTCAGGTGGGGATTCTCCGGGAATGAATGCGGCGGTGAGAGCTGTTGTAAGAACAGGTATTTATTATGGCATGGAAGTATTTGGGATTATGCGTGGATATAGTGGGATGATTGACAACGATATCATTCCAATGCATTCAAGAAGTGTTGCGAACATTATTCAGCGTGGCGGAACTATATTAAAAACGGCACGATGCAAAGAATTTTTTGAATACGAAGGCAGGAAGAAAGCTTATGGAAATTTAAAAAAATTGGGCATCAACGGAATTGTTATTGTTGGTGGTGATGGCTCATTCCGCGGAGCGCATAAATTCAGCAATGAATTTGATATTCCTTGCATCGGTCTTCCCGGAACAATTGATAAAGATATCGCTGGCACAGATTTCACGATTGGTTTTGATACTGCAGTAAATACGGCCGTTGAAGCGATTGACAAAATCCGCGATACGGCTGATGCGCACGATCGCCTTTTTATTATTGAAGTGATGGGACGCGATGCTGGTTATATTGCTTTGCACAGCGGCATTGCAACGGGCGCAGAACATATATTAATTCCAGAGCGTAAAACAGATATGGAAGAGTTGATTGAATCCTTGACTGAAAAAGAGCGCCGGAAAAAATTAGTGAACATGGTTGTTGTTGCTGAAGGAGATGATTTCGGCGGCGCTGATGAAGTAGCGAAGATAATTAAAGAGCGCATCCCTACTGCTGATACGAGAGTTTGTGTGCTTGGGCATATTCAGCGCGGCGGATCGCCAAGTTGTTTAGATAGATTGATTGCGAGCCGCATGGGCTACTCTGCTGTTGAGTGCCTGATGGAAGGGCGATACAATGTGATGGTCGGCATTATGAATAATAAAATGCATTTTACACCATTAGAAAGAGCTGTGAAAGCGAAACAAAAAATCACAGACGAATGGCTGAAGATTGTTAAAATACTTGCTTCATAAATTTTTTTCGGGCGGAACGAATTATTCGCCTTTTATTTTTTAGATTAACCGAAACAAATCAAACTGTTCATGTCAAAACATCTTGCAAAGTACCTGCACCAGGGAATGGATAAGCAGGCTGGTTTAGAGCACACTTTTCATCGCACAAAAATTGTTGCTACCGTTGGACCGGCTTGTGATACTTATGAAAAATTATTAGATCTCGTGAAAGCGGGCGTGAATGTTTTTCGCCTCAATTTTTCTCATGGCGCGCATGAGGATAAGGCTCGCATTATCGATCACATCAGAAAAATCAATACGACAGAACCTTATAACATTGCCATACTCGGCGATTTGCAAGGACCGAAACTCCGAGTTGGCGAAATGGAAAACGGCGGCATGGAAGTGAAGGTTGGAGACATCCTTACTTTCACGAATGAAAAATTAGTTGGGAACATGGAAAGAATTTATGTTTCTTATCCCAACCTTCATTCTGATGTAAAGATTGGCAATATCATTATGATTGATGATGGCAAGCTCGAAGTAAGAGTGATGGGGATTGAAAAAAATAACGATGTAAAAGTTCAGGTTGTTCTTGGTGGAATTTTATCTTCAAAAAAAGGAATCAACCTTCCAGATACAAAAATTTCTTTGCCTGCGCTCACTGAAAAAGATTTAATAGATCTTGAATTTATTATTGAGCAGAAACTTGATTGGGTTGCGCTTTCGTTTGTGAGACATGTGAAAGATATTGTGATTCTTCGCAGCAAACTTCAAGAGAAAAAAAGCAAGACAAAAATTATTGCTAAGATTGAAAAGCCAGAAGCACTCACAAACATCCGCGATATCATTCTTGAATCAGACGGCATCATGGTTGCACGTGGTGATTTGGGTGTTGAACTTCCTGTTGAACAAGTGCCGCTTATTCAAAAACAACTTATCCGCAAATGCCTTCATCGCGCTAAGCCAGTGATTGTGGCAACACAAATGATGGAGAGCATGATTGAGCGCACGAAACCAAACCGTAGTGAGATAACAGACGTGGCAAATGCTGTGCTGGAAGGAGCTGATGCGGTGATGTTAAGTGGTGAAACTGCAGCAGGGCAACATCCCGCGTTGGTGGTGGAAACGATGCGTAAAATAATTATGGAGGTAGAGAAGAATGATTATCCATATAATCTCGAAGATAAGCTGGCACCTCAACCGCACTCACCTTCTTTTTTGAGTGATGCTATTTGCTACAATGCATGTAAGCTCGCCAAGGATGCTAATGCTGAT
>CAIYPC010000364.1 GCA_903927975.1 uncultured Bacteroidota bacterium
AATTATTATCTCGGAAATTATTTTCTGTATTATCAAAAAACAGATGGCAGCAAGAACATTATCAAAACGCCATTTATATTAAAGGAGCAAGAAAACGGACAGGTGATTGTGAAATCAGTATCAGAAGGACATCGCTACAGTGGCAAAGTAATGGGCATTCGCGATGGCTGTCTTTATATCAATTGCCAGAATCTTGATTTTGAAGAAATAGAACAATATATTTTTAATATCGGGCTTGAAACAAAACCGCAAGTGCTTTTTGGGGTATCCAACACCGTTAGTGTAAAAAATCGTCAGGCGGTTGCATTAAAAAATATTTTGGTGAAACAAAAAACCAACGATCCCGGTTTTGAAAATATTCAGGAAGCTGAAATTCCATTCACAAAAAAATATGTGGCACAAACTGAGGAAGCAATTATTGTTAATTACCTAAAGCAATCAGTGAATGTGATTACCACTCCCCATTGTTGTAACTTGAATGATGTGGCCGATGCAGCAGGTAATAAAAAAGTATTGTCAATGTGAAAGAGAATTAGGTAAGTAATTTTTTTGAATTAATTTAATGCCGTTAAAAAATAAGATTATGAAAACGAGATATTCAATTTATACTGTGGCTATTGCTTTGTTAGTTATTGCATCATGCAAAAAGAGCAGCACACAATCAGCTTCCATACAGGGAAACTGGAATTTCGAATCTGAGCAAGTTCGTGGGCAAAGCACCATTGAATATACAATCGGGGGCGTTGATTATAAGACTGTGACTGTTTCTAATTATACAACCGTCAATAATTCTGGCGCCTTGAATATCACATCTAACATGATGAATTCAATCGGCTTGACTTATACAATTGTTGATACTGCGACTGGATATGATTATCAAAATGGCACTCTTATTGATTCAACCGTTCAGATTGTGGGCGATTATGTAGCGCCAACAAATTCCAGCAGCAGTTACGTATTAGTGGGAAGCGATTCTGTTTATTTCCCCTCAGGCGGATTTACTTCTCCTTCAGGATTTCAGGCGACAGCAGCAGGCGGTGCGAGAATAAATCTTAGTGGCGACACATTGTTAACAATGACAAGTTCATTTAGCAAAGATTCAAGTACTTTCTTATACGGCGTGCCAGCAACCATAAATTATCAAGCAACACTCATAAGTAAATTCAATTAGAAATACAGAATAAAAAAAGTTGAACTGCAATATAAAAAAGCTTGAAAGTTTTTGCAAGCGTTCAAATTCTTCTCTCAAACGCAGTTGATGGTTTTCTATATCATTTTACCTACTTCAAAAATTATACAGCAACGGTATGCTATTTTGATAAATTAGCTGTTCATTTGCAACACTAAAACCAACACATTATGAGGATACTTCGGTTGTATTCGCCAGGAAAACTATTCCTTCTGGCAGCATTCATCTTAATAAGCTTGTTCACGTTTGCACAGGAAACATTTCCTGTGAACGGAGTTGCTGATTTGCGCTCCGATTATTTTGCATTCATTAATGCAACAATTGTAAAAGACCCGCAAACAACTTTAACCAACGCGACACTCATTATTAAACAAGGAAAAATTGTTGCGGTCGGCACAAACATCGCAGTGCCAAAAGATGCAGCAGTACTGGATTGTAAAGGAAAATATATTTATCCTTCTTTTATCGATCTCTTCAGTGATTATGGTATTCCGCCTGTAGTTCCCGGCAAAGCGGATTATTCAAAATATCAAAACATCAGCAATACAAAAGGCGCTTACGGTTGGAACCAAGCATTGAAACCAGAGACAGATGCTTCAAAATTATTCGGTTCAAATAATGATAAGGCCAAGGACTTGCGCAACATTGGTTTTGGAACTGTTGTTTCGCATCAGCAAGATGGTATTGCAAGAGGAACTGGCACCTTGGTTACATTAGGAAATGATAAAGAAAATTTCTTGATGATAAAAGATCACGCTGCAACATTTTATTCTTTCAACAAAGGAAGTTCAACACAGGATTATCCAAATTCTTTGATGGGTGAAATTGCTTTGCTGCGCCAAACTTATCTGGATGCACAATGGTATAAAACAAAACCTGCAACAGAAGGCATCAATATCAGTTTACAAGCATGGAACGATAACCAAAACCTGCCGCAAATTTTTGAAGCAAATGATAAATGGAATGATTTGCGTGCCGTGAAAATTGCGAATGAATTTGCAGTGCAATATATTATTAAAGGCGGCGGCAATGAATATGAGCGCATGGATGAAATGAAAGCCAGCAAAGCATCTTTTATTTTGCCAGTTAATTTTCCACTGGCAATTGATTTAGAAGATGCGAACGATGCAAGAGTTGTTGCATTGAGCGTGATGAAACATTGGGAGATGGCACCTCTTGAACCGGGCATGTTTGAAAAAGCAGGAATCAATTTTGCACTCACAACTTCAGGGTTAAAAACTTCTGCTGACTTTTTGGCTAATCTTCGTAAGGCAATTGAGAATGGATTGACTGCAAATAAAGCTTTGGAAGCATTGACAAAAACACCTGCTACCTTAATTGGGGTATATGATAAAGTGGGAAGCATTGATGCAGGAAAGCTTGCAAATTTCATTGTTACCAATGGACCAATATTTGATGAGAAAACAATTTTTTATCAGAACTGGGTGCAGGGAAAAAAATACATCATCACAGAAAACGGATGGAATGATTATCGTGGAAATTATAAGCTCACGCTGAAATCTGAAAACAAAAACAAAGAATATACAGTTGACGTGAAAGGCACGCCCGATAAGCTTGCTGCGACTTTGCAATCTGTTGGCGACACCGTGAAAACCGATGTCAATATTTCTTCATCAGGAAAGATGGTGAAGCTGACATGGAGCATGAAAAGTGACAGCGCAAAATTGAATGTGCTCACAGGTTTGATAGAAGATAAAATGTGGGTTGGCAATGGTTATAACAGTGATGGCGATATGCTGAGCTGGAATATGCAGTATGCATCAGCGTTTGTTGAAAAGCCTGATACCACAAAGAAAAAAGACGAGAAGAAAAACATCATTAATAAAACTGTTGTTTATCCTTTCAATGGATATGGATCGCCTGATCAAAAGAAACAACAGGATTTGCTGATTAAAAATGTGACCGTTTGGACAAATGAGAAAGAAGGAAATTTAGAGAATACGGATGTGGTGATAAAAAATGGAAAGATCGTTTCAATCGGAAAAAATTTAAGTGCAGGAAATGCAAAAACAATTGATGGTACAGGAAAACATTTAACTGCTGGTGTTATTGATGAGCACTCTCATATTGCAGTAACAGGCGGTGTGAATGAATGCTCGCAATCAGTAACTGCTGAAGTGCGAATCGCAGATGTTATTGATCCGGATGACATTCAAATTTACAGACAGCTTGCTGGTGGCGTTACGAGTGCGCATGTGCTTCACGGATCATGCAACACCATTGGCGGACAAACTCAATTGATAAAACTTCGCTGGGGCCGCAATGCCGAGGATATGAAATTTGCAAACTGGGATGGCTTCATAAAATTTGCGTTGGGAGAGAATGTGAAAAGATCGTATGGTCAATCTAATAATCGTTTTCCTGACACGCGCATGGGTGTTGAGCAAGTGCTCGTCGATGCATTCACACGTGCGAGGGATTATCAGAACGAAAGCGCAAGCAAAAGAAAAGATCTGGAACTGGAAACACTTTCAGAAATTATGAACCACAAGCGCTTTATTACTTGCCACTCTTATGTGCAAAGCGAAATAAATATGCTGATGCATGTTGCTGATGAATTTGGTTTTAAAGTAAACACATTTACGCATATACTTGAAGGTTATAAAGTAGCTGATAAGATGAAAGCACATGGTGCGGCAGCTTCCACATTCAGCGATTGGTACAATTATAAAATGGAAGTGGAAGATGCGATTGCATATAATGCTGCCATCATGCAAAAAGAAGGAGTGGTGGTAGCTATCAATAGCGATGATGCAGAACAAGCAAGACATTTAAATCTTGAATCTGCAAAGAGCGTTAAGTACGGAAACGTTCCTGAAATAGAAGCATTAAAAATGTGTACGCTGAATCCTGCTACAATGCTGCATGTTGCAGACAGAGTAGGAAGTATTAAAGTTGGGAAAGATGCGGATGTTGTTTTGTGGACTGCAAACCCATTGAGCGTTTATGCAAAAGCAGAAAAGACAATTGTTGATGGCACTGTTTATTATGATCTGGAAAAAGATGTTCAACTGCGCAAACAATTGATGACAGAAAGAAATCGCTTGATACAAAAAATGATCGCTGCAAAAAAAGATGGTGCAAAAACAACGCCTGCGGTAATCACATTTGATGAACAGAATGAATGCGAATTGGATCATCACGTAAAGAATAGCGTGCTGGATATTCAGCAAAATGTTTCATCAAACTAAGCTGTTGGTCAGGCGACCAACAACGGCAGTTTCGGTGCCGTGGTCGGTGTACCCATCGACCGCAAAATGAGGACAGAACATATTTTCTAAGCAGATAATAAAAATGAGTATGAAAAAGATTTTTTTAAGCATAATATCAATCGCGGCTATTTCGATGGTTCACGCACAGGAAACCATTTCTCCCGCGCCCGCACAAGCTGGCACCATTGCCCTTGCGCATGCAACCATTCACATTGGCAATGGCGAAGTGATTGAAGACGGTCTTATTATTTTTTCCAATGGAAAAATTACAGACGTCCGGAAATATTCGCCTGTTGAAAATGTGAAAACAATTGATTGTACGGGTAAACAAATTTATCCCGGTTTGATTTCTCCTGTTTCCAATTTAGGTCTGGATGAAGTGAGTGCTGTTCCTTCAACACTTGATCAATATGAGCTCGGAGATATCAATCCAAATGTTCGTTCGGTGATTGCATATAATACCGATTCGAAAGTGATAGACAATGTTCGCAGCAATGGAATTCTTCTTGCCAATGTTTTTCCGCAGGGCGGCATTATCAGTGGCTCTACATCCGTAATGCAACTCGATGGATGGAATTGGGAAGACGCTGTTTATAAAATGGATGGTGGCATTGTTTTTAATATGCCCAATCTTTTCAGGTTTTCAACTGAAGGCGATCCCGTAAAAGATGCGATGGATCAAATTGAGAACGTGCGCACTTTCTTTCGTCAGGCAAAAGCATATCTCGATGAGCCGAAGCATGAACATACCAATCTAAAATTTGAAGCAGTTAAAAAATTATTTAGCGGTGAGCAAACTTTTTTTGTGAATGCTGACTTAGTAAAAGAAATGATGATTGCAGTAAGTTTCGCAAAAGAGTTTGGTTTCAAAACAGTTATTGTTGGTGGATATGATAGCTGGAAAATTGCAGATTATCTCAAACAAAACAATATCTCAGTGATCATTAATCAGGTATTCAGTTTGCCCGGCTTTCAAGATGATGATGTGGACATGCCTTATAAAATGCCGTTTTTATTGCAACAAGCCGGAGTGCCATTTTGCATCTCCGATCCAAACGAAAGTAGTCGTTATAGAAACCTTGCATTCAACGCAGGTGTTGCCAGCGGATATGGGTTAACAAAAGAACAAGCGCTTCAGGCAATCACATTGAGCACTGCAAAAATTTTAGGGATTGATAATCGCACCGGTTCATTAGAAAAAGGAAAAGATGCAAATATTGTTGTGAGCGATGGAGATATTCTTGATATCAGAACAAGTAATATCACCGCAGCTTATATACAAGGAAGACAAATAAACCTTGATAATAAACAAAAGCAATTGTATAAGAAGTTTATGGATAAGTATGGGTTGAAATAGATCCGTATAATAAATTGGAAGCCCTGTTATTGCTTTGAGCATAGCAGGGCTTTTTTATAGGTGCTATCCTCCACGACTTAATAGAATTTTTTTTTGTCATGAATTTTGCTAGTTCGTTTTACGAGCGAATGCCTCTTTGACTGTCAAACGCAAAATCCATACTACGGATTTGTTAGGGTTTGTTTCTATCTTTTCAAGAATTCCGCCGCAACGAACAAATGATTTTTCCGAAAATTCATCAAGAGTAATTTTCTCTTTAAATAGAAATTTCTCGAAACACAAAATATTTGTTCCCTTATCATTGGTAGCTGCTGTAAACGCTTCATTTGTCGTGTCGGAAACCGAGAATTTTGTCTGGTTTAATGCGCCGTCCTTTATTGTTATGGGATGCGCAGACATAATGATCTTTTGTCCTTTAAAATTCAAAATGGCTTTTTCTAATTGTTTAAAGGTCATTTCTTTTTTTGTTACCATCCCAGCAGCCGAAAGTATATTTATGTAAACCACAATCGCTTTAAAATCTGAAGTGTCTTTTTCCGTGGATTTTATAAGTTTGGAAGATTCTTCAAACGCGGTTTTCCAGTCTTCTTTTTGTAAATGCGGTATTAAACTCTTAAAATTATCATACGTGATAATTTGTGCGGATGACTTGAAAAATACAGAAGTTAAAATTAATGCTGTCAAAAAAAATTTCATTGGATTTAGTTTATTGCGATGTTCTGGAATTTAAATAGCAACTAATTTATGTTATAAAAGCGATAGCCGCAATTTTCTTCCACCCCATTCCCAAACATCCCCCCCCATCCCTCAAAAAAACTTTCATCAAAACAAAATGCCGTTAATAATATTATAATGCCGCCAATCTGTGAATTTGGTAAATTGAGTGTTCATTTTCATCACAACTAAAACTAACACACATGAGAGCTTTCTGGCTGCATCCGCCGGGGAAATTATTTTTCATTCCCGCATTCCTTTTGATCGGTTTTTTTAGCATTGCGCAGCAACCGACTTTTCCTGTTAATGGTGTTGCTGATCCGCGAACTGGCACTTACGCTTTCACACACGCAACGATTGTAAAAGATGGGCAAACGACTTTGACCAATGCAACGCTTGTTATCAGCGATGGGAAAATTATCGCTGCTGCTACCGATGCAGCTATTCCCAAAGATGCTGTGGTAGTGGATTGTAGCGGAAAATATATTTATCCTTCTTTCATTGACATTTATAGTGATTACGGGATCCCAACTCCCGAAAGACAAAGAGGTGGTTTCGATTTTCGCGCGCCGGCGCAATTCAACACAAACACAAAAGGTGCTTTTGGTTGGAACCAAGCAATAAAACCAGAGGTTAATGGTTCAAAAATATTTGTTGTGGACGATGCAAAAGCAAAGCAGCTCCGCGACGTTGGTTTTGGTTCCGTGCTCTCTCATCAAAAAGATGGCATAGCAAGAGGCACTGGTGTTTTTGTTACGCTTGCGAATGAAAAAGAAAATCTCGTTATCGTAAAAGAAAAAGCATCGGCACATTATTCGTTGAACAAAGGCACATCTACTCAGAGCTATCCAAGTTCCATGATGGGCAACATCGCATTGTTGCGTCAGACTTATCTGGATGCACAATGGTATAAAAGCAAACCTGCAAGTGAAGGTTTGAATTTGAGCTTGCAAGCATGGAACGATAATCAAGGACTGCCACAAATTTTTGAAGCCAATGACAAATGGAATGATTTGCGAGCTGATAGGATTGGTAAAGAATTCGGCGTTCAATATATTATTAAAGGCGGTGGAAATGAATATCAGCGCATAGATGATATTGCCGCAACAAAAGCAACATTTATTTTGTCGCTCAATTTCCCACAGGCGATGGATGTTGAAGACCCAAATGATGCACGTTTTGTTTCGTTGGCTGATATGAAACATTGGGAACTTGCGCCAACAAATGCTGCTGCATTTGAAAAAGCAAATATTCCTTTTTGTTTAACGAGTGCGGATTTAAAAGATGTAAAAGAATTTATGACGAATCTCCGCAAAGCCTTTGACTACGGGCTTTCTGAGGGAAAAGCTTTTGAAGCGCTCACAAAAACGCCAGCAACTTTGTTGGGTGTTTATGATAAAGTAGGAAGCATTGATGCTGGCAAGCTTGCGAATTTTTTAATTACTACCGGCCCCATCTTCAATGAAAAAACAGCGATTGTTGAGAACTGGGTTCAGGGAGATAAATATGCAGTGAAAGAAGAAGAATGGAATGATGTGAAAGGCACTTACAATTTAGTGATCAATTCATCTGCAGGTTCATCTAATTATACATTGGATGTGAAAGGTAATAGCAGTGCAAGTGTTATCGGAAAAGATACGCTCACTACTAAATTTAGTTTCGATGGAAAAATGGTGAAGCTCAGTTTCTCTCCATCGTCAGGAAAAAAACCGGCAATGCATGATACTACTTCACAAGCTCCTCAAGGAAGAGGAAGATTTGGTGGAGGTATGATGAAAGGCGGTGGCGCTTCTGTATTGTTGAGCGGTGTTGCTAGTGGAAATATGTGGAATGGAAATGGAGAAGACACAGCAGGCAACAGAGTGATATGGTCTGCAACATTTGCGAAAGCAGCAACTGCAATGGTTGATAGCGCAAAGAAAAAGCCATCTCCAAAAGTTGGTAAAGTGCTTTATCCTTTTGATGGATATGGTTGGGAAGAATTGCCGAAGCAAGAAAATATGCTGATCAAAAATGCAACCGTGTGGACCAATGAACAAGATGGCAAATTGGAAAACACCGATGTATTAATAAAGAATGGAAAGATTGTTCAGATAGGAAAAAATCTCTCTGATGCGTCTGCAAAAACAATTGATGGCACTGGCAAACATTTAACTGCAGGCATCATTGATGAGCATTCACACATTGCTGCATCTTCAATTAATGAAGGAGCGCAATCTGTCACTTCTGAAGTGCGCATTGCTGATAACCTCAATCCAGAAGACATTAATATTTATCGCCAGCTTGCAGGTGGAGTAACATCTTCTCATATACTTCATGGATCTGCAAATACAATCGGCGGACAAACTCAATTAATAAAATTGCGTTGGGGTGTTGATGATGAAGCGTTGAAATTTAAAGGTGCAGATGGTTTTATAAAATTTGCGCTCGGTGAAAATGTGAAACGCACTACATCATCAAACAATAACCGTTTTCCTGACACACGCATGGGCGTTGATCAGGTATTGGTAGATGCATTCACACGTGCAAAAGATTATGAAAATGAATGGAAAAATGCAGAGGCAAATAATAAAAAGAAAGGTGCATCACCAACTGTTGTGAGAAGAGATTTGGAACTGGATGCATTGGTTGAAATCTTGAATAAGAAAAGATTTATCACTTGTCACTCTTATGTTCAAAGTGAAATTACGGATCTGATAAGAGTAGCAGACAGATTTAATTTTAAGGTGAACACGTTTACGCATATACTTGAAGGTTATAAAGTAGCCGACAAGATGAAAGAGCATGGATCAAACGCTTCAACATTTTCTGATTGGTGGGCATATAAAATGGAAGTGCAGGACGCGATTGCATACAATGCGAGCATTATGCAAAGAGTTGGTTTGAATGTTTGTATCAATTCAGATGATGCAGAGCAGGCACGTCGTTTAAATCAGGAAGCTGCAAAAAGCGTGAAGTATGGTGGCATGAGCGAAGAAGATGCATGGAAAATGGTAACATTAAATCCTGCAAAAGCTTTGCACGTGAATGATAAAGTGGGAAGCATTAAAGTGGGTAAAGATGCTGATGTTGTTTTGTGGAGCGATAATCCTTTGAGCATTTATGCAAAACCATTGTACACAATTGTTGATGGCACTGTTTATTTCGACACTGAAAAAGATGAAGCCAAACGTAAATATGTTTCTGAAGAAAGAAACAGGCTCGTTCAGAAATTGCTTTCAGAAAAAAAATCAGGCGGCGCGATGGTGCCGGGATCTCCAAGCTTTCATGTTATATTAAGCTGCGGCGATCATGAACATCATGATGGTTTGATAACCGTTGATGTGAGCGCTGATGATGATAATAGTTCTAACAAATAATATTTCAAGCAATGAAAAAATACATAATTCTAACTTTATTAATAATATCATCTGTGTTTGCAAAAGCGCAGGATGATGTTTATCCGACAAAAGATTTTAAAGGAAAATTATTCATTACCAATGGAACGGTGCATGTTGGCAACGGACAAGTATTGGAGAATGCAACCATCGAAGTGAACAATGGAAAAATTGTTCAGGTAGGAACAAACGTTTCTGTTTCACAAGATGCAAAAGTGGTGGATGCAAAAGGCAAAAATGTTTATCCCGGTCTCATTCTTTCTGAAACGGATTTGGGATTAAAGGAAATTGCAAATGGTGTTCGCGGCTCAAATGATTTTCTTGAATTAGGAGATTTGAATCCAAATATCCGTTCAATTGTTGCGTACAATTCTGATTCAAGAATCATCGGCACATTGAGAGCGAGTGGTATTTTGTTGGCAAGCGTTACTCCGCAAGGTGGAACTATCAGTGGTTCTTCAACTGTTGTTCAGTTGGATGCATGGAACTGGGAAGATGCTGCATACAAAATGGATAATGGCATTCACTTGAACATGCCAACATTTATCAGCAGACCAAATCGCTTTGCAAGTTTCTTCGGGCTGCTGATTGATCGCACTGATCCTACTAAACAAGCCCTTGAAAAAGTGAGTGAACTAAAATCTTTTTTTCGCGAAGCAAAAGCATATTTTGAAGAACCAACTCATAAGGCAACCAACTTGAAATTTGAAGCAGTAAAAGGATTGTTCGACAAGAAACAAAAATTGTTTGTTCATGCTGATCAGGTGAAACAAATGTTGGTTGCCATTGATTTTGTAAAAGAGTTTGGATTTGATGTGGTGATTGTTGGCGGCAGCGAAAGTTTTTTGATTGCTGATTTGCTAAAGCAAAATAATATTTCAGTGATACTTCAACAGATGCATGAATTGCCTGCTACAGAGGATGACGATTTCGATCAGCCTTATAAAACGCCTGCACAACTACAGAAAGCAGGAGTGTTGTTTGCAATCAACGATTCACATGATGAAAGCCGTTATCGCAACGTGATGTTCAATGCAGGAACAGCAGCGGCTTATGGATTAACAAAAGAACAAGCATTGCAAGCAATCACATTGAATGCTGCAAAAATTTTAGGTATTGATGATCGCACTGGTTCTTTGGAAGCAGGAAAGGATGCGAACATTGTGATCAGCGATGGCGATATTCTCGACATGCGCACAAGCATCATCTCAAAAGCGTTTATACAAGGACGTGAGGTGAGCCTTGATAATAAACAAACGCAGTTGTATGAAAGATATAAATATAAATATGGATTGAAATGATGATTAATTTATAGTTATCATTTTCTTTCATAAAACAAAAAAATCCTGCACACGCAGGATTTTTTATTTGTGGTTCGTTATGATGAAGGGCTGGGATGTTTTTTATTTTCTAAGACGGATAAATGCCACCAAATGATAATAGAAACCAGTGAAGTTTTAGAATGGTTGCCTGTGGGGAGAAAAGTCGGGAAGGCGGAATGACCGAAAGTCGGAAAGTCCGAAAGAAAGTTCTTGATGTTAGTTCTTTCTTTCCGACTTTCGGACTTTCCGACTCTTGAAGCAACAACAATTTCTATTTTTTAGTGTTAATCAGAAATAAATAAAAACTAAACTAGAAATATGGCTAACACAAAAGCTTATGCAGCGCAAAGTGCTTCAGCACCATTAGCTCCATTTAATTTCGACAGGAGAGAAGTGGGCGCACACGATGTTCAGATTGAGATTTTATATTGCGGGGTTTGTCACTCCGATGTTCATCAGGTAAGAAATGAGTGGGGGAATTCCATTTTCCCGATAGTGCCCGGACATGAAATTGTGGGCCGTATTATTAAGATTGGTGATCATGTTAAAAAGTTTTCAGTAGGTGAATTGGCTGGCATTGGCTGTTTTGTTGATAGTTGCCGCGAATGCCCGCAATGCAAAGCAGGGCTTGAACAGTATTGTGATGTTAGTATGGTCTCTACTTACAATGGTTATGAAAAAGATGGTAAGACAGTGACTTATGGCGGCTATTCCACCAACATTATTGCTGATGAAAATTATGTTTTGAAAGTTTCTGAAAAACTGCCGCTTCATGCAGTGGCGCCGTTATTATGCGCAGGCATCACTACCTATTCACCGTTGCGACATGTTGGTGTGAAGAAGGGCGATAAAGTTGCTGTCGTTGGTCTTGGCGGATTAGGTCACATGGCTGTGAAGTTCGCCGCATCATTTGGTGCGGAAGTAACGATGCTCAGTTCTTCTCCATCAAAAGAAGCTGATGCAAAAAAATTGGGCGCACATCATTTTGTACTTACATCGAATAAAGAAGAATTGAATAAAGTAAAAAACACTTTTGATGTGATACTCAATACGGTTTCTGCTCCGCATGATTATGGTACCTATCTTGAACTGCTAACAACAAACGGAACAATGATTGTTGTTGGTGCTCCGCCAAAAGCTTCTGAAGTTTCTGCGTTTACTTTGATTATGAAACGTCGTTCCATCATCGGTTCGCTGATTGGCGGCATTGCTGAAACTCAGGAAATGCTCGACTATTGCGCTGAGCATAATATTGTTTCCGAAGTGGAAGTGATCGATATTTCTGATATTAACCAAGCGTATGAGCGCATGTTAAAGAACGATGTGAAATATCGTTTCGTAATAGACATTGCTTCATTGAAGAATTAATAAATTTCATTCAGTAAAAAGCGCATCAGTCATTTTATGATTGCTGCGCTTTTTTATTTGCGATAGCTTTTTTCTTGTGACTATGCTCTTGTAAACTGAAAACAGAAATGAATTCAAAAATTAGGTAAGCATACTTTTTTCATTAGGTAATTATACCTGCATCTTAATGTAACTGTTATTTTATTTTCACTTTTTGCAACTGATTTAAAATCTATCAAAATAAATTTTTCAGATTTTGTATATGCAACAAATAATAAAGCCTGTTTGATTAACCGTAAGAATATAAAATTTTTCATTTCGATTTTCCTCTTTATTTTATCATGCCATTCAGCGAAGGCTCAGCCTTCTTCTACACTGAGGATTTATAATACGGAAAGTGGATTGGTTCAAAATTCGGTGCTCAACATTACAATGGATAAAGATGGATTTTTATGGATAGGAACATATTCTGGATTGACAAGATTTAACGGGACTGAATTAACAAATCCTCCTTTGGATAACTCTCATAAAACCTATCATTTATCGAACGATGTGTTGAGTCAGTCTGATTATAAGCAAACGGGAAAAACATTTGTGAAAGTTAAAGAAGGATCTGTTTATGAGATAGAGGATGGAAAGCCGGTGCTATATAAAAAAATGAATGATTCTGTTTTTTTCCATGAGGATTTTGTAGGGCAGTACCCTAGTTTCGAGTTGTTCAAAAAGTTTAACGCTTCGAAAGAGGGAAGTGAAATAAAAAAGATTTGGTCAAACGATAAAAAACAAGTGCTGCCTGTTAATTCAACTGACTTCATTGTTACAGTCAAACAGTCTAATAAATTATTCTATTATAAAAACGGGGTTAAAGAATTTGAAATAGGGCTTGAAGTGCCAATTTTTCAATTCTTAAAATCAGGGAAAGATATTTTTTTTCTAGACAGTAATTATAATATCCTGATTTATGATTCTGCAAAACGGAAAGCAGAGAAAATATTCTGTTATATCAATCAGAAAAAGATTACTCGCCTCAACGACTTTGTTTTTTTGTGGGATACTTTTAATAATGAAGCTTATTGTTTTTTTGATAACACATTTTATTCAATTCATTATAATGCTTCAAAAAATATAGCGGAGTTTATACCTGAATTTTCTAGTGAAGCCGAAGACTATTTGTGGACTTGCATATTGCACGATAAAATAAATGACATTTATTTTATTGGCACAATGAACGAGGGATTGTGTGTATTTAAAAAGAAATGGATTAAAGTCTATCGAAGTACGCTTGTAGGGTCTGCAAAAAAAAATTATTTGTCTGCAATATATCAATCTGCCCTTAAAGCAGACGATAGCAAAGTAGTTTTTACTTAATGAGTAAAGA
>CAIYPC010000365.1 GCA_903927975.1 uncultured Bacteroidota bacterium
AATATTTTGTTGCAGGTTTTGGATGATGGTCAATTGACTGATGGTCTTGGGAGAAAAATTGATTTCAAGAACACGCTTATCATCATGACATCAAACATTGGTGCAAGACAATTAAAAGATTTTGGTGATGGCGTTGGTTTTGCAACTGCTGCAAGAACTATGAATGTGGATGAAAACAATAAAGCAGTTATTGAGAAAGCACTCAAGCGTACATTCAGCCCAGAATTTTTGAACAGGATCGATGATGTGGTTATTTTCAACTCTCTCACGAAGGATAATATCTTCGAGATAATTGATATCCTAATGAAGGGCGTATTGAAACGCTTAACTATTTTAGGATTCACCTTGGAATTGACTCCCGAAGCGAAGGATTTTATTGCTGATAAAGGCTACGACCAACAGTTTGGTGCAAGACCATTACACAGAGCGATACAGAAATATCTGGAAGATCCTTTAGCAGAAGAAATTTTGAGCATGAGCATTAAGGCTGGAGATGTATTAATAGCAGATCTGGACAAAGAGAATTCGAAAATAAGGTTTACACTAAAAGAGAAAGAGACACAGAAATCAGAAGCTTAATTTTAAGAAATATATTTAGAATGAATGCCTCGCGGTTGCGGGGCATTTTTGTTTGTTGTGATCAAAGGAATAATCCGAACTGATCAGAAACCTGTTTTAATGCATATCATTTTTTTCCGCACATTTGTATTATTAATCATTTCATGAAAGGCGAAAAGAAAATAATCATAACGATTGACGGTTGGTCATCATGTGGCAAAAGCACACTTGCAAAGCAATTGGCAAAAGAGCTGAACTATGTTTATATAGACAGCGGTGCCATGTATAGAGCCATCACTTTATTTTTTCTGCGCAACCATATTGATTGGACCAAACCAAAACAAGTGGATGACGCATTGCAGAATATTGTGCTGCAATTTATGTATAATGAAAAAAGCAAACAAAGCGAAATGCATTTGAACGATGAGAATGTTGAATATGTTATTCGTGATTTGGTAGTGGCAGAAAAAGTGAGCGATGTGGCAGCAATAAAAGATGTTCGCACTTTTGCTGTTGACCAACAAAGAAAAATGGGCAATCATAAAGGCATTGTGATGGATGGAAGAGATATAGGCACCGTTGTTTTTCCAAAAGCTGAGCTTAAAATTTTTATGACTGCAGATAAAGCGATAAGAATTGGAAGACGTTTTAAAGAGCTCTATGAAAAAAACCCGAACGTTACCATTGAAGAAGTGCGCGATAATTTAGAGATGCGCGATTATATTGATTCGCATCGTGAGGTAAGTCCGTTAAGGCAAGCCGAAGATGCCGTTGTTCTTGATAATTCCAATCTCACAGAAAAGCAACAGTTTGATTTGGCATTAAAATGGGCTAGAGAGAAGTTAGAGAAGAAAGCATAAGGAGCAAGGTTTAAGGTACAAGGCACAATGTACAAGGGTCAGAGTTTGGAAGGCTGAAAAATGAAGCCGGCACAGGCTCATGCCAATCAGTCTAATCAGATAAATAAGGCTAAAATCGTGGTAACAAAAAAGCCCACCTTTTAGGTGAGCTTTTCGAACATCGGTACGGTTCGTAATTATCTTAAGAATAACATTTCTCTGTATTTTGGAAGTACCCACTCGCTGTCATCAACAAGGAGTTCCAATTTGTCAGCATGATAACGAATCGTATCAAAGAAAGGCTCTTTCACCTGCGAATTGTAAGCAATTGCTTTTGTTCTTGTGTCTGAAATTGCATTTGCTATTTTGCGGGCTTGAATCATCTTTTCAACCAGTTCGCTAATCTTTCCGATATGTTCAGAAATTTTTTCAAGAATCTGTTTCTGATTTGTGTAAGATGATTCTTTCAAACCAACTTCTTTCAAACCAATGATATTTTGAATCAAAGTATTTTGATACTTGAAGGAAGGAGGAAGGATATGACTTGTTGCCATTTCACCCATGATACGTGCTTCAATCTGAACTCTCTTGATATATTTTTCAAGTTCAATTTCATGTCTTGCTTCAAGCTCAGAATGTGAGTAAACACCATTCTCTTCAAACAGTTTCTTTGCTTTTTCGGTAATCATTGCATCCAGTGCAAGTGGCGTTGTGCGAACATTTGGCAAACCGCGTCTTTCAGCTTCGTGATGCCATTCTTCGCTGTATCCATCACCTTCAAACAAAACTTTTTCACTGCTAACAATGTATTCACGGATTACATGCATGATAGCGATTTCTTTCTTCTCGCCTTTTTCAATGAGTTGATCAACTTCTTCTTTGAATTTTTTCAATGTTTCTGCAAGAATAGTATTCAAAGCAGTCATTGCATTTGCACAGTTTGCTGCAGAGCCAACAGCCCGGAATTCAAATTTGTTACCTGTGAAGGCGAACGGTGAAGTTCTGTTTCTGTCTGTATTATCTAATAATAATTCAGGAATGCTTTTGTGAAGATCAAGCTTCAAAATTGCTTCATCTTGTTCATCAAATTTATCGCCTACTCTTTCTTTCACATCACCCAAAACTTTAGTAAGATATTGACCAATGAAAACAGAAATAATTGCAGGAGGTGCTTCATTTGCCCCCAAACGGAAATCGTTTCCGGCAGAAGCAATGGAAGCTCTTAAAATATCAGAATAATCATGCACAGCTTTGATGGTGTTCACAAAGAAAGTGAGGAACATCAAATTTGTTTTAGGCGTTTTGCCAGGGGCAAGAAGGTTTACACCAGTGTCGGTTGACATGCTCCAGTTGTTATGCTTTCCATTTCCATTGATGCCTGCAAATGGTTTTTCATGCAACAGAACGCGCAATTTGTGACGACGTGCAACTCTGTCCATGATGTCCATCAAAAGCAAGTTGTGGTCAACGCCAACACTTACTTCTTCAAAAATAGGTGCACACTCAAATTGAGCAGGAGCAACCTCATTGTGCCTTGTGCGCAAAGGAATGCCGAGCTTGTATGATTCTTCTTCAAAATCACGCATGAATGCATAAGTTCTTTCAGGTATAGAACCGAAATAATGATCTTCCAATTGCTGACCTTTTGCAGGTTCATGACCAAACACTGTTCTTCCGCTCATTACTAAATCCGGACGAGCGTTGAAGAAACCTTCATCGATGACAAAATATTCCTGTTCCCAGCCGAGTGTAGCCGTAACTTTTGTAACGTTCTTATCAAAATAATGGCAAACATCAACTGCTGATTTATCTAAAGCACTAAGCGCTCTTAATAAGGGAGCTTTATAATCTAATGATTCACCAGTATAAGAAACAAATATAGTTGGTATGCAAAGTGTTTTTCCAGTGCCAATTTCCATAATGAAAATTGGTGAAGAAGGATCCCATGCAGTATAACCACGAGCTTCAAATGTAGCCCTTAGGCCGCCGCTTGGAAATGAAGATGCATCTGGTTCTTGTTGTATGAGCGCAGCCCCGTCAAATTCTTCTATAGCAGTGCCATCGCTTTTTAAAGTAAAAAATGAGTCATGTTTTTCGGCAGCAGTTCCTGTAAGAGGCTGGAACCAATGTGTGAAATGGGTTACCCCTTTTAATTCTGCCCATTGGCGAAGACCTGCAGAAATTTGATTTGCAACAGATCTGTCAATTTTCTTTCCACCTTTCACTGAATTTAAAAGGCTTTTATATGCCTCATCACTTAAAAAAGCACGTGCTGTTTTTAAGGTGAAAACATTTTCATTAAAAATAGCAGTGATTTTTGACGAACCAGCTACCTTTCCTTCGGCGTTTGTTGATAGATTGTCGATTGATTTGAATCTTAATGAAGACATGCTAATTAGTTTTCCGCGAAACTAAATGATTTCATTCTAAATAAAAAAAACTAATGATTAGTGTGGATAATATGGTAAAAACTGAAAAAAATAGCTAATTATTTAATGAAATGACTGTATCTGTGTTCAAAACGCAATGTTTTGTATATATTATTAAATATTTTATTTCGTTAGCTTTTGTTTGATTTTTTTATTGAAGAAAGAAAATGTTCAAAATCAAAAACGGAGATTATTATTAAGAACAGAAACAATTCAGGTATCGCTTTATATCTCACTATTGCGCCCGGAAAAGGAACAACATAACCAATCAAAATGATCTGGCTAATTCCATAAAATATAAAAAGAAGTAGCAAAGGGCTATTCAAAATCTGCTTCCATTTCTTTTCATGAAAAAATAATGCGATGAACAATAAAATCCAGAAAAGAATGATATCAAGAGCGCTGAATATTTGCAAAGCTCCTTTTGCTTCCCATACAAACGGTCTTAGGAAAGTATTTGAAAATGACTGAGGCAAAATTTTTATAAAACTATTTATAGAAGGCTGAAGACTATCGAGATTGAAACTTGTGTTGCCGTGAAGTTTAAAAAATTCCTGCTGCCGCTTAATAACGGGAATGGATAGGTTATTTTCTGAGGAGATAAGGATACTCCCCAAAAAGAAGCATATACATATAATATAAACTGAAGCGAAATAATAAATTGATCTGTTTTCTTTTTTCCAGCAAAGTGTTAAACAAAAAAAGGCGGGGACAAAAACCAATAATGATTGCGCTCTTAAAATAAAGCATCCTATCAGCCCGAGCATAATATAAATAAGATAGCTGACTTTTTTTCTTTGGTTGAACCATTTGTGTGAATAATAGAGCGCGACTGACATCGATAATAAAAGCAGCGCTTCTGTTCTAATTCCGCTTAGCCAGAAAGTGGTAACAGGCAGAAAAAACAAAACAAAAATTAATAGCCATTTCTTATTTGTGAAAAAACTATAAATCAATTTATAAATGAGCAAAAGCCCAATCATGGCAATGAAATCAAAAAAAAGAACATTGATATAATAATTGCCACGACTAAAAATATTGAATATCGCAAGCAGTTTTGTGATAGACCAATATTCGAGATCCTGAATATAATAATTGAAAGTCTGTGATGATGAATAAGGCAAAAAATCTTTCACGAAATCAATAGGATGATGAAAGAGCTTTTGATATTGCAGCAACGATTCACGATGGTACATCCACGTGTCATCTCCTCTATAAAATTTCAAAAATATATATCCGTAAATGCACCCAAATAAAACTTTGTAAGCATAGATAAATGTAGTTGTGATGGGAGAGATATCTATTTTTTTTGCTTTCATCAATGCCATCAATGCAACCAAAAGAGTGATAAAATAAAAAATAAAAAGTGTTGCAGGCAGCATAAAATGTGTGAAATGAGAGTTTAATGCATCAAATCTATAAATTTGGATCTAATATACATGAATGAACATTGATAAGACGGGACATACAAAATTGATTGCGCTGGTTTCAAATAGTGCCTGGTCTGTTTATAATTTCAGGTTGGATGTTATAAGGCACTTGCATCAGAACGGATACAATTTGCTGGTGATTGCTCCTGATGATGAATATTCCGCATTATTAATCCAGGAGGGTTGTGAATTCATTTCAATCAATTTCAATAATCGTTCTGAAAATCCTTTGCTCGATTTAAGCTTGTACAATCAGCTTAAAAAAATATATGCTAAGAAACAACCTGCATTTATTTTTCATTATGTTATCAAACCAAATATTTATGGCTCTTTGGCTGCGGCTTCATGCAAAATAAAATCCGCTGCGGTTATTACAGGTCTTGGTTATTCATTCGCCAAAAAGAATTGGCTTTATAAAATTGTAAAAAATTTATACAAAAGAGCTTTGCGCAAAACGGATGAGGTTTGGTTTCTGAATAATGAAGATGCAAAAGCTTTCATTAGCGAAAAAATTGTTGACATCAAAAGAATAAAAGTGCTTCCGGGTGAAGGCATCAATACAGAACATTTTTCTCCTGATTATGAAAGCTCGAATCGTTATAATCCGGGCTTCACTTTTTTGATGAGCACACGATTATTGCGCAGCAAAGGAGTTGCTGTTTATGTTGATGCAGCAAGGATTATTAAGAACAAAGGCTTCGATGTGAATTTTGAACTGATTGGTTTTTTTGAAAAAAATCATCCGGATTCTATACCTGAAGACGAAGTGCAAAAATGGGTGAATGAAGGGCTGATAAATTATCGTGGTTTTGCAAAAGACGTGCGACCGCATTTAAAAAATGCTGATTGTTTTGTGTTCCCTTCTTTTTATAATGAAGGAATCCCTCGTTGTCTGATGGAAGCTGCGAGCATGGAACTTCCAATTATTACTTCACTTAATCGCGGCTGTAAAGAGGTTGTACTGAATAATTCAAATGGTTATGTGTGCAACCTGAATGATCCGTTTGATGTTGCTGATAAAATGGAGAAGATGATGAATCTTTCATCGGAAGACCGAATAAGAATGGGAAAGAACGGAAGATTGTTGGTGATCAAAAAGTTCAATTGCGAAACTGTGATAAAAGAATATGAAAAAACGCTCAGGAATATTTGATTTGTTTAAAAAGATAAATTCCTAAATTTAGTTTGAAGAAATTCCAGCACACCTGATTTTCTGATTTGTTTTTCCCAAGTCCATTCCTTTAAATCAGGAAATGAATAATTGAACTGCGAGATTTTTTCCCATGTAAGATTTGATAGATTTTTTTGGAGATAATAAAAGTCGCCACCATTTTCTTTCTGAAAATTTCTTATCCAATTGTAATCTGTTGTGATAATCGGCATCTTCAATGCAGCATATTCTAATAATTTTGTAGAAGTTTGTTGATTGAACGGTTCTTTGTCAACCATAAAATTGATGGCAAATTTTGCTTTTGAAATATGCGCTGGCATTTCATCATGAGCAATCGGTCCGGTGAAATGAATATTATCAAATTGTTTGAATTTGTTTTTTAAATCATCATAATCTTTGCTCAATATCAGCAATGAATGATCGCTCAAATACTTTGTAGCAAATCGTTCTATTAATCCATCGATTTTTCTTTCGGCATTCACGCTTCCGGCATAAATAAAATCATATTCTTTTTTTGATTTGTTATTATCAAAATTGAGAAAGGAATTTGCGATGCCCATTTCGCGAAATCCCGATGGAATTTCATCATCAAACCCAAACTTATCCTGCACATATTCATTCAGGAACAAGCGATAATCAGGTTTTACATTCAATATTTTTTTTGAAAAATTTTTTAGCTGACCAAAAGGTGAAATAGAAGCAGAAGTGTATTCATGAATTTTTATGGAGTCTTCTTTCTTCTCGCTTTTATCAATTCCCATAAAATGCCATTCCACATCAGCATTCATTTGATGTATTTCATCTGGCTTAATAACAATTGTTTTAACATTGAAAGTGGAAAAGAATTTTTGATAGGCATCGATTTCCGGCAAAAAAGCTTTGTGGGGGTGAATGAAAGCAATTCTCATCAAGTGGTTTTAACTGGTGATAAAATTATAAATAAGATTGATGCCGTGTCTGTAATTTTGCGATTTCTGAAATATTATGGAAATAACAGTACAAACCGCAGAACAATTAAGGATTACAGCAGAAGAATTTGAGTTGATAAAACAAAAACTTGGGCGCACGCCTAATTTCACTGAATTATGTGCGTTCAGCGCCATGTGGAGCGAGCACTGCAGTTATAAAAACTCCATCAAATGGTTGAAAACATTGCCTCGTGATGGAAGTAAAATGCTGGTGAAAGCTGGTGACGAAAACGCTGGCTTGATGGATATCGGTGATGGATATGGCGTTGTTTTTAAAATCGAATCGCATAATCACCCTTCTGCTATTGAGCCTTTTCAGGGCGCAGCAACGGGCGTTGGCGGCATTCATCGCGATATTTTTACCATGGGCGCAAGACCAATTGCTTCTTTAAATTCATTGCGCTTTGGTAATTTGAAAGAAGCAAAAACTCAACATTTATTATCTGGCGTTGTGCATGGCATTGGTCATTATGGAAATTGTTTTGGTGTGCCGACGGTTGGTGGCGAAATTTATTTTGAAGATTGTTATCATACCAATCCTTTGGTAAATGCTATGAGTGTTGGCATTATTAAAAATGGCGAAACTATTTCTGCCACTGCAAAAGGAACGGGTAATCCGGTGATGTTTGTTGGAAGCGCGACTGGCAAAGATGGAATCGGCGGCGCATCTTTTGCATCAGCAAATATTACCAAAGAAAGCACAGAAGAATTGCCAGCAGTTCAGGTTGGTGATCCTTTTCAGGAAAAGAAATTATTGGAAGCTTGTTTGGAAGTGATTAAAACTGGTGCCGTTGTTGGCATGCAGGACATGGGCGCAGCAGGCATCATTTGCTCCACTTCTGAAATGAGTGCAAAAGGCGAAGTGGGGATGCGGATTGATCTGGACAAAATTCCTGCTCGACAAAAAAATATGAAGCCTTTTGAATTATTATTGAGCGAGAGCCAGGAACGTATGTTGATGGTCGTTAGTAAAGGGCGTGAAGATGAAGTGACAAAAATTTTTACAAAATGGGATTTGCCCTGTTCGCAAATTGGTGAAGTAACTGATGATGGCATGCTCCGTTTTTATATGGAAGGAAAACTGGAAGCTGAAATTCCTGCTTATGAATTGGTGCTTGGTGGCGGCGCTCCGCAATACGAAAGAGATTATAAAGAGCCAGATTATCTTAAAAAAATAAATGAATTTGATGCTGCTTCCATTGAAGTACCTGATGATTTGAAAGAAACCGCAGAACAAATTATTTCTATCCCGAACATTGCTTCAAAAAAATGGGTCGCGGTTCAATATGACAGCACGGTTGGTGCTGCAAATTCTTCAACCAATGAACCAAGCGATGCTTGTATTGTGCTTGCTAAGGGCACTAAAAAAGCATTTGCTATCACAACGGATTGCAACAGTCGTTATGTTTTTGCTGATCCGTATAAAGGAGCTATGATCGCTGTGGCAGAAGCAGCAAGAAATATTGTTTGCAGCGGCGGCGAGCCATTGGGTGTTACCAACTGTTTGAATTTCGGCAATCCATATAATCCTGAAGTGTATTACCAATTTGTTCAGGCAATAAAAGGCATGGGTGAGGCTTGCAAAAAATTTGATACGCCAGTGACTGGCGGCAACGTTAGCTTTTATAATCAAAATCCTGATGGTGCAGTTTATCCAACGCCAACAATTGGTATGGTTGGTTTGCTCGAGAGTGTGAAAGATAAAATGACTTTGAATTTTAAAGAAGAGAATGATTTGATTTTTTTGATTGGCAAAAGCAATAATGATATCAGTTCATCAGAGTATTTACATAAAATACAAGGCATAGAATTTAGTCCTGCTCCGCATTTTGATATTGATGAAGAATTTTCCCTGCAGCAAAAAGTAAAAGAACTGATCAAAAAGAAACTGGTTGAATCTGCACATGATGTAAGTGAAGGAGGTTTGTTTGTGGCGCTTGCAGAATCTGCTTTCAAAAATAATGTAGGATTTGATGTAGTTGCAAGCGACTACAAAATAAGAAAAGATGCGTACTGGTTTGGTGAATCGCAAAGTAGGGTAGTCGTTACCGTGAAAGCAGAAAAAGTAGATGAATTCAAAAAAATATTAGCCAATCATCCGAATGAAGAATTAGGTTTTGTTACAAGTGGTTCCGTAGAAGTCGATGGACAAGATTGGGGAAATATATTTTTCTGGAAAGAAAAATATGATAATGCGATTGGCAATCTGATTGGGTTCACTGAAGCAGAAAGCGCATTAGGTTCTTTATAACAAAGCAATGAAAGCAATTTTTGTTTTTGAGATTTTACTTTTGCAAACATTGTTCTCGTTTGGTCAAGATCCAAGAGAAATCAGTCATGCAGATACAGTGAAAATTCAAAAAGAAGTTGAAAGCGACGTACAAAACTTAAGGATTAAACTTGAAAAATCGGACGGTTATGTGAATGAAGCTCAAAAGAGATTCGCCATTGAATTTACTCTTGATACTTTCAGAATTGAGGAAATAAATTCTAAAATGATGTCGATAGATTATTCAACTGTTGGGATGGTAGATGCTACTTATAGTTCAGAAAATGATTACGACAAATTATTAAATAAGTATTACAAAATTTTGATTGATAAAATAGATGCGACTGACAAAGAAATTTTGCGCAGGTCTCAAAAAAACTGGTTGACATTTAGAGATGGTGAATTGCAGCTAAATGGTATGTTAGCAAAAGAGAAATACTCTGGTGGCGGAACTATTCAAAATTTAATTGTATCAGGTAGGGTTTTGGAAATTACAAAAAATAGGGTCATTGAAATGTTTCAGTATTGCTTGCGATTCTATAACTGATTGTTTTAGTCTCAACAAAAAATAAAAACATTGATAAATAAAGATTCAACCATTGTAGTTACAGGCGCAGCAGGCTTCGTCGGCAGTTGCCTTACTGAATACTTAAATTATAAAGGCTATAATAATATTATTTTAGTTGATGATTTTAGCCGTGCAGATAAGCAATCAAATTTTGAGAAGAAAAAATTTACTGAGAAAGTAGAACGCGAAAAGTTTTTTGAATGGCTTCATAAGAATAAGCCTCGCATTGGTTTTGTTTTTCACATTGGTGCAAGAACTGATACAACAGAATTCAATTATTCAGTCCATCAGCATTTGAATGTTGAATATTCAAAAAAGGTTTGGGAATACTGCACGGTTCATAATATTCCATTGGTTTATGCATCTTCTGCTGCAACTTATGGCAATGGCGATTTAGGTTATGAAGACAGTCATGCTATAATCCCTTCTTTGCATCCGTTGAACCCTTATGGTGTTTCGAAAAATGAATTTGATAAATGGGTGCTGCATCAAAAAAATCATCCGCCGCTTTGGGTTGGGCTTAAGTTTTTTAATGTGTATGGTCCCAACGAATATCACAAAGGAAGAATGGCAAGCGTAATTTTTCATTCATTCAACCAGATACAAAAAAATGGTTTTGTAAAATTGTTCAAATCACATCGCCCTGATTATAAAGATGGACAACAATTGAGGGATTTTGTGTACGTGAAAGATGTGATCAAGATTTGTTTTTGGCTAATGCAACATCAACCGGCTTCAGGCATTTATAATCTTGGTACAGGCAAAGCAAGATCATTTGACGACTTGGTGAAAGCAACTTTTAGCGCAATGGATCTGCAAGCCAAAATTGAATACATCAATATGCCGGAAGATATTAGGTCAACTTATCAATATTTCACAGAAGCAAAAATGCTGAAGCTTAGAAGTGTGGGTTATATAGATACTTTTTATTCATTAGAAAATGGAGTGGGTGATTATGTGAGGAACTATTTGAAATCGCACAAACATTATTGACAATTTTTTTAATAATCATAAGCCCTGACATTCTTTTAAAAGCTCGTCAGGGTTTTTTATTTAATTTTAATTCGTAACAAGAAAATATCATGAATAAAAAAATAGCCATTATCGGTGGCGGCAATTTAGGAACCGCCATTGCAGAAGGATTGATACAAAGTGGATTTGTTCAACCCAAACAAATTCTTATTACCAAAAGGAATATTGCAACGCTTCATCAATTGGAGCGCAAAGGAGTTTTGGTAAGCGATAAAAACGAAGAAGCGGTTCGTTATGCGGATCTGATAATTCTTGCAGTGAAACCTTTTCAGGTAAACGATGTGCTTGCTTCACTAAAAAAAGAATTCAAAGAAGGAAATCATGTTTTAGTATCTGTAATAACGGGCATCGGCATTGATCATATTGCCAATGCAATCGGAAAGAAAATTTCCATTGTCCGCGCCATGCCAAACACAGCGATTGCAATTCAGGAAAGCATGACATGCATTGCTTCAAAAGATATTTCAGAAGAAAAGCTACAATATGTGCAAGACATTTTTAATCAGCTTGGCAAGACAGTTACGATTGATGAAAAACTGATGGATGCCGCAACAGTTCTTGGTGCATGCGGAACTGCTTTTGCCATGCGCTATATAAGAGCAAATATTCAAGGTGGTATTGAAATTGGGTTTGATGCAACAACCGCAAATCTGATTGCTGCACAAACAGTGAAAGGAGCAGCAGAATTATTGTTAAAAAAAGGATCTCATCCTGAACAGGAAATTGATAAAGTAACAACGCCTAAAGGCTGCACCATCGCGGGTTTGAATGAAATGGAACATCGTGGGTTCAGCTCATCATTAATAAAAGGCTTGGTGGCGAGTTATGATAAGATTGCGAAGGATTAACCGTAAGATTGACATTTTTAAATTTATTGTGTCTGGTTAATAAATTTATTTTGGAATGGTTGTATAATAATTTTCCATCAGCTAACGTTTTTAACCCGAATATCCTTTTTATAACACTAAGCGGAGACGAAAAAGATTTCTTTAAAATCCAATAACCCTAACAAGAGGAAATTGAGTGGTATTGTACTGGCAGCAGAAATTGGGGCAATCGTATTGTTGCACATTTTTAGGCTAAGTCACCAAGATAAAAATGATGGACAACGAAAGATTGATGTTGTCACTTCACACCAAATAAAAATCAGCCATACATATTCTTACACGAGCTTTAGATAACTCTTACTTCCCCTTCTTCTAAGATTTTGTTTCATTTTTTTAGAATGATAATATATTCCAATGGGCATCTGATTTTGCTTTTTATCAAAACGCAAATTGATCAGTCTGACAATTGCGCGGCAGGCCGCTTTGTATAAAGTTGATGCGCAGAAATTATAGCTTGGGCAGATATGAAGGTTTTATCCACATCCTTTAATGCCCTTTTTAAAGCTTGATAATTTTCCCTTAACTTTGCATGACCTTCTGGAATTATTATACATCTTATTATTTTCCTCGGGTCATTTGAGCGCAAGGCAAAAGCCATTCAACAAAAAAGCATTTCCAGCAAATTATCGATTGAAAAGAAAGTTCTTTTCAGTTGGCTCTTTTTTTGTTTCGAGTCGATTAGCATTGAATAACAGTTGAATTTTATAATACATAATTAAGAAAACCATTTTATGGCCAAGTATATTTTTGTTACAGGGGGCGTTACTTCTTCGTTAGGCAAAGGAATTGTTGCGGCTTCATTAGCAAAGCTGTTGCAGGCACGCGGATTGCGCGTGACCATCCAAAAATTTGACCCATATATAAATGTTGATCCGGGCACATTGAATCCCTATGAACATGGCGAATGCTATGTTACAGAGGATGGAGCTGAAACAGACCTTGACCTTGGGCATTACGAAAGGTTCCTAAGCATCTATGCTACGCAAGCCAATAATGTTACTACAGGCAGAATTTATCAAACCGTCATTAACAAAGAAAGAGAAGGCGCATATCTCGGTAAAACAGTTCAGGTAATTCCGCATATCACTGATGAGATTAAACGCAGAATGCTTTTGCTCGGGCAAAATAATGACTATGACATCATCATTACTGAGATTGGCGGAACTGTGGGCGATATTGAATCGCTTCCTTTTATTGAAGCTGTTCGTCAATTGCAATGGGAAATGGCAGAAGAAGATTGTGTGGTAATACACCTTACATTGATTCCATATTTACGTGCTGCGAAAGAATTGAAAACGAAGCCTACGCAACACAGTGTAAAATTATTAAGTCAGGAAGGCGTTGTGCCGGATGTTATTGTTTGCAGAACAGAGCAGCCGCTTTCAATGGAGATACGAAGAAAGATTGCATTGTTCTGTAATGTGAAACCTGAGGCTGTAATTGAAGCTGCTGATGCGCCTACTATTTATGAAGTGCCATTGACAATGATGCGCGAAAAGCTGGATTTGATTTGTTTAAAGAAAATG
>CAIYPC010000366.1 GCA_903927975.1 uncultured Bacteroidota bacterium
GTGAATGGTGAATGGTTTGCTGTTGCTTCAGCTTGTTCTTCAATTGACCATTGACAATTGACCATTGACAAAACCACCGCATACACTCCATTCCCCGCCACAATCTTTTCTTCATCTTCTATTTTAAGATTAGCGGTTGGGTATCCAATCGTTCTTCCTAATTTATTTCCTTCAACAACTGTTCCTTCAAAAAAGAAATCGTAGCCTAATAATTTATTCGCTGTTTCAATGTCTGATTTTTTAATCGCTTCGCGAATGTTTGTGGAGCTCACTGATATTTCATTCAGCACGTGAACAGGGATTTCTTTCAGTTCATAATTATATATGCTGCTGCAATCTTCCAGTAAATGATAATCGCCCTTGCGCCCTTGCCCAAACCGATGATCATAACCAATGATAATTGTATGCGGATGAAATTTTGCAATCAGAAAATCACGGATATATTCATCTGCGGTTAACTGAGAAAATGCGCTGGTGAATGGCACTACCACAACATGATCAATGCCTTTTGTTTCAAGCAATTCAATTTTTTCTTCGAGCGTATTAATAAGCTTTAATTCACCAGAAGTGCTTCCAATAATTTTTCTTGGATGGGGATGAAACGTGATGATGACAGTTTCGCCATTTATTTTTGCCGCTTCATCTTTTAATAAATTGATGATTTGCTGATGACCGGTATGAACGCCATCAAAAGTTCCGATTGTGATTACTGCATTTTTGAAAACGGGAAGCCGCTCTAAATCTCGATGTACATTCATTGTTATAAAACTGCTGCGAAAATACGGTAGAAGTGTGAAAGTTTTGAGTTTCCAGTTGAGAGTTTCGAGTTAAGAGTTATGAGTTCAGAGTTGAGCATCGCGGTTATCGGCTCTGAACTCTCAACTCTGAACTCCAACATCCAGTCGTCCCGACTTTCGGACTTTCCTCTTACTTTTGCACCCTACATCATAAATCACATATCATACATGTCTCTTTATTCTCAGCGCGGTGTTTCAGCTCAAAAAGAAGAAGTTCATAAGGCAACAGAAAAATTGGATAAGGGATTATATCCTTTCGCGTTCTGCAAAATTTATTCTGACTATTTAGGCAATGATGAAAATTGGGTGAACCTGATGCACGCTGATGGTGCTGGTACAAAAAGCATTTTGGCTTATTTATATTGGAAAGAAACTGGGGATATTAATGTTTGGAAAGGCATTGCGCAAGATGCGATTGCGATGAACCTCGATGATTTATTATGTGTGGGTATTTGCGATAATATTTTATTCTCATCAACGATAGATAGGAATAAGAAATTGATTTCAGGAGAAGTGCTTGAAACGATTATTAATGGCACGCAGCATTTTTTTGATGAGCTGCAAAAATTTGCTGTGAACATTAAATTTCTCGGCGGCGAAACGGCTGATGTTGGTGATGTGGTGAGAACGATTGCGGTGAATGGAACAATGGCTGCACGCTGGCAAAAAAATAAATTGATCACAAATGAAAAAATCAAAGCCGGTGATGTGATTGTTGGTTTGGCGAGTTATGGTCAATCAACTTATGAAACTGAATATAACAGTGGCATTGGCAGCAATGGATTAACAAGCGCAAGGCACGATGTTCTGCATAAAACGTATGGCGCTCGCTTTCATGAATCTTATGACAACTCTTTAGATGAGCATGTTGTTTATATCGGACCTCACAAAATGACTGACGAAATTGTTGTGGGCGACCATCAATCCACGACCATCGGTCAACTTTTACTGAGTCCAACAAGAACTTATGCGCCTGTGATGAAAATTTTATTGGAAGAACATTTTGATAAAATCCATGGATTGATACATTGTAGCGGTGGTGGGCAAACCAAGTGCTTGAAATATTTGCATGATAATTTCAAGATCATAAAAGATAATTTATTTGAGCCACCAATTATTTTTCAATTGATCCAACA
>CAIYPC010000367.1 GCA_903927975.1 uncultured Bacteroidota bacterium
CTGAAAAAGCTGGCTTTAAATCGGGGGATATTATCATTTCTGTTGGCAATAATTTCAACAAAAATATTCAGGCTTATAAAAACATGCTGCAGAACATTGGCGAAAAAATTAAAGTCATCGTAAAACGCGATAATCAGCTTTTGGAGCTGAAACTAAGAGTGGAGAGCATTTTTTAAATTCTTATGCTTTTATCTAGCAAATCTTAAAGGTTTACCCATCTCCTTGAAATAATTTTGCTGCCCTTAAACCTTTCAGGTTTTGTGATCGTTTTTAAAACAGCCCTTCAAAATAAATTACTCTTCTTTACCTTGCATTCTTTTTATTGAAAATCTATGGTACATTTTGAAAAATTTCAATTGGATAATGGACTGCGTGTAATTGTGCATGAAGACGCATCAACCCCGATGGCGGTGTTGAATGTTTTGTATGATGTGGGCGCAAAAGATGAGAACCCTGAACAAACTGGTTTTGCTCATTTGTTTGAGCACCTGATGTTTGGTGGTTCGGTGAACATTGAAGATTTTGAAAGCCCATTGCAGATTGCAGGGGGCGAGAACAATGCTTTCACCACAAATGATTTTACCAATTATTATGTGCAGTTGCCTGCTGAAAATATTGAAACTGCATTTTGGCTTGAGAGCGATCGCATGCTTTCCCTTGCCTTCAGCGAAAAAAGTTTGGAGGTGCAGCGCAAAGTGGTTTGCGAAGAATATAAAGAACATTATATCAACAAGCCTTACGGCGATGTATGGTTCAAAATGCGCGAGCTTGCTTATAAAGAACATCCATATAGATGGATGACGATTGGCAAGGAGCTGAGCCACATTGAAAACGCAAAGCTGAGTGATGTAAAAAATTTCTTCTTTAAACATTATTGCCCAATAAATGCAGTGCTGGTTGTTGCAGGAAATATTAAAACAGCACAAGTAAAAGAGCTGGCTGAAAAATGGTTTGGCGATATTCCTTCAGGAGAAAAATATGAAAGGCATTTGCCAAAAGAGCCAAAACAAACCGAAGCAAGAAAACTGGAAGTGAAAGCTGATGTTCCGTTGGATGTATTGGTCAAAGCATATCACATGGCATCAAGAACAGAAGATGGATATTATTTTGCAGAGCTAATCACAGAAGTATTGGGAAGCGGAAATTCTTCCAGGCTTTATCAATCTCTTGTGAAAGAAAAAAAATTATTCAGCAGCATCGACTGTCATCACACAGGATCGTCAGATGCCGGATTGCTGGTGATAGAAGGAAGGTTGATAAAAGGGGTTGGCATTAAGGAAGCAGATGAAGCTGTTGAAGAAGAAATAAAAAAAATAACCGCAAATGTGATTGAAGAAAAAGAGCTCATCAAAGTAAAGAACAAAACGGAAGCTGCTATTGTTTTTGAAGATATGAGCGTGATGAACCGCGCAGCTAGTTTGGCGATTTATGAATTGTTGGGCGATGCGAACATGATGAACACTGAGCTTGCAAAATATCAATCAGTCACAGCAGAACAAATGCTGGTAGAAAGCAGAAAAATTTTTGATGAGAAAAACTCCAACACGCTCTATTATCTCAGTAATAACTAATCACTAAATCTGTATCAAAAAAATTCAGAAAATTTCAAAAAGAATATATTAATGGTAGATAGACTTATTGCCCCAAAAATAACAGATGCTGTAGATTTTACACTCAAGCTTCCTTCTTATCAAAAACATTTGTTGAAGAACGGCGTGGAAGTTTATGCCATTAATTTAGGCGAACTCGATACATTGATGGTAAACTTTGTGTTCAGCGCCGGTAATTGGTTCGAAGAAAAAAATTTGGTGGCGGCAACAACCAGTTATCTTTTAAAGAGCGGTACTTCGAAAAAAAATGCGTTTGAAATCAATGAGCATTTTGAATATTATGGTTCTTCACTGAGCAGGAGTTGCCATAATGAAACTGCAGATATCACGTTGCATTGCCTTGGTAAATATGCAAATGAATTATTGCCCGCCATTGCTGAATTAATAAACGATGCAACATTTCCGCAAGAAGAATTGGATATCTATAAAAAGAATTCGCAACAACGTTTGCAAGTGAGCCTGAAGAAAAGTGAATTTGTTGCAAGCAGATTGATTGACGCATATTTATTTGGAGAAAAACATCCTTACGGAAAATACAGTTCTTTCAATGATTATGCTTCTCTACAAAGAGATGATGCAGCCAACTTCTTTAAACAATATTATCAAAATGGTAGATGCGTGATTTTTGTCGCGGGCAAATTACCAGACAATATTATTGAAGAGCTTGACAAAAATTTTGGAAGCTTCCCACTCAAGCCATGGAACACGGCTGTTGAAAATATCGAACATGATATCATCCCTGCGATTGAAAAGAAATACAATGTTATTAATGATGAAAATGGCGTGCAGGGATCCATTCGAATTGCAAGAGAATTTCCCAACAGGCATCATCCAGATTTCCAGAAAGCAGGCGTATTGAATAATATTTTCGGGGGATATTTTGGATCTCGATTGATGGCTAATATCCGTGAGGACAAAGGCTACACTTATGGCATTCACAGTTATTTCATGAACAACATCCAGCAAAGTGCATGGATGATCAGCACAGAAGCTGGTAAGGATGTTTGTCGAGCAACTATTGAAGAAGTGCATAACGAAATGGAATCACTGCGTGATGAATTGATTGATGAAGAAGAATTGCAGACGGCGAGAAATTTTATGATTGGGACAATTCTTGGCGATCTGGATGGACCGTTTCATGTTGCCGGCAGATGGAAAAATATCATTCTCAATAATCTGGATGAAAATTATTTCTATAATGGCGTAAATATTATTAAAACAGTTACGGCTGAAGAGTTGAAAGCCCTTGCCGAGAAATATTTGAAGCCTGAAGATTTTTATGAACTGGTTGTGGTATAATCCAGTTAATTGTTGTTAACTTTCCTACAATAGTTTTTTATGAATTTCATTCTGCGCATTATCGTTACTGCAGTTGTTGCTTTTGGGCTCTCTTATATTTTAAAAGGAATCCATATTAATGAATTCACCACAGCACTCATTCTTGCATTGGTGCTTGCATTGCTGAATGCTTTTCTAAAACCTATTCTCATCATTCTCACATTACCCATCACCATAGTAACTTTCGGCTTTTTCCTTTTCGTTATTAATGCAGGCATCATTATGCTCGCTTCCAAATTTGTGGATGGATTTAAAGTGGATGGATTTTGGTGGGCTTTACTGTTCAGCTTATTGTTATCCATCCTCACTTCAATGCTTTATAAAAAAGAAGGGGACAAAAAGGAAAGCCAGAATAATTAGAACTTCATTTTAGAAAAGCCCATTATGTTTGCAATATGAATTTTGATAGGAAAAATTTATCCAACGAACAGCTTACCTATATTTATAAAAGCATTTTACTTCCACGATTGATTGAAGAAAAAATGCTGCTGCTTTTGCGTCAGGGAAAAATCAGCAAATGGTTCAGCGGCATTGGCCAGGAAGCGATTGCCGTTGGCGCAACGCTTGCTTTGGAGGAGGATGAATGGATTATGCCATTGCACCGCAACCTCGGCGTTTTCACTTCTCGCAAAATGCCACTGAGCAAATTATTTATGCAATGGCAGGGAAGCAAAAATGGCTACAGCAAAGGGCGCGAAAGAAGCTTTCATTTTGGATCGAAAGAACATCACATCTGCGGAATGATTTCTCACCTTGGTCCGCAGCTTGCCATCGCAGATGGCGTTGCGCTTGCTTATAAATTACGTCATGGTTCGACAGGCTCACCACTTAAAGTATCATTAGCTTTTTCCGGAGACGGTGGCACCAGCGAAGGTGATTTTCATGAAGCATTGAATGTGGCTGCAGTGTGGGATCTGCCAGTCATTTTTATTATAGAAAACAATGGCTATGGATTGAGCACACCTGTGAATGAGCAATATCGTTGCGAAAGCTTGGTTGATAAAGCAAAGGGATATGGAATGGAAGGAGTGAAGATTGATGGCAATAATGTATTGGAAGTTCATGACACCATAAAAGGCGTTCGAGATTTTTGCATCAAAAATCAAAAGCCTTATTTGATTGAATGTATGACTTTCCGCATGCGCGGACATGAAGAAGCAAGTGGCACAAAATATGTTCCGAAGGAATTGTTTGAAGAATGGTCGAAGAAAGATCCTGTCGCGAATTTTGAAAATTATTTAGTAGATGAAAAAGTGCTTGATGCAACTTCGGTTGCCCATATACGTGAAGAAATAAAAAATGATATTGAAAAAGAACTGAAAGTTGGTTTTGCTGATGAACAGGTTCATGTTGACACCAATACAGAACTGATCGATATGTACGCAAAACAATCATCGACCATCAATCATCGACCATCAATCATCGGACATCGAACATCCGCCAACGATATCCGCTTCATAGATGCAATCAAAGAAGGTTTGCAGCAGTCTATGCAGCAACACGATAATCTGATTTTGATGGGACAGGATATTGCAGAGTATGGCGGTGCATTTAAAATCACCGAAGGTCTTGTGAATGAATTTGGAAAAGAAAGGGTTCGCAACACCCCGCTTTGCGAAAGCGCTATCGTAGGAACTGCGCTTGGCTTGAGTTTGGAAGGATATAAAAGTATGATGGAAATGCAGTTTGCAGATTTTGCAACTGTTGGATTTAATCAGATCATTAATAACCTTGCAAAAATTCATTATCGCTGGGGGCAAAATGCCGATGTGGTGATCCGCATGCCAACAGGCGCTGGCGTTGGCGCTGGGCCATTTCATTCGCAAAGCAATGAAGCATGGTTTGTTCATACTCCCGGATTGAAAATTGTTTATCCTTCAACACCGGAAGATGCAAAAGGATTATTGATTGCGGCGATTAACGATCCAAATCCTGTAATGTTTTTTGAACATAAAGTTTTGTATAGAAGCATCAGCGGAAAAGTTTCTGCCGAATATTATGAAACTGAAATCGGCAAAGCAAAATCGGTTCAGCATGGTGAGGATATTTCTATTATCACTTATGGTGCAGGCGTTCATTGGGCTACAAAATATGCTGAAGAAAATGCACTTGTTTCCATTGATATACTTGACCTGAGAACATTGCTACCGTTGGATTATGAAGCAATCAAACAATCAGTAAAACGCACAGGAAAGGTTTTGATTTTGCATGAAGACACAATGATCGGCGGCATCGGCGGAGAAATTGCAGCATGGATTAGCGAGCATTGCTTCGAGCTATTAGATGCGCCAGTAATGCGATGCGCTTCGCTTGATACAGCGATACCTTTTAATATGGAGCTCGAAAAAAATTTTCTAGCAAATGCGAGGCTGAATGAATTCATTCAAAAACTTTTGAGGTATTAACGGTGACCATTATCCGATATTTCACAATTTAGCATTGACCATTCACATATCAATTATCCCTCTCTCTAAATCCACCGCCTCCGCCACGACGGAAATTATTGAACATACCGGGCATTTTATTTTGATTAGATCCCGCAAAATTGTTCAGGTTCCATGTAAAGGTGAGCATTAAGAACCGTGAAAGCGTATTCGTTCTGCTTGCAGTATATCCACCATTTCCCGATTGAGTCCTGTTCACATAAGTGTTTGAATTCAGTAAGTCGAATGTCGTCAACCTTATTTCACCATTTTTCTTTTTGAACAGCGACTTGGCGATGCTTGGACTTAATAAAGGTACACTGGCAGTGTAACCGGCAACATGTGTGTTCGTATAAGTATAATTAAAAGTTGCTGCAATCAGCCAGCCTTTATTTGTGTAAGCTGTAAATTCAGCCGTGAAATTTTGGGAGAAATAACCTTGATTTTGCGTAGAAATTGTGCTGTTGGAAATAGTGTATGTGGAAGCAGAACTGAAATTCATGTCGAAGTTCTTTTTGATATTGGTTGTCCAAGAAATTGTTTCTGCCAAAACAGTATTTCTATTATATACATGCTGATAAACAACCGGAACGCCAGTTGTATCTCTTCCTTGAAGATTTTGGCTTTGCGAATAGTTTACATTGGTTATAAAATTTAGGTTTGATTTCGGCTTCTTTAATGCAAAGCCATAATTAAAATAACCAGATAAATTATAAGTGCCATTCAGGTTTACAAAGGTGCTTGTCTGACCGCCGGTTTTATGAGATAAGACTTCGCTTTGAATATCATTCACAACGGTGCTTGCATTGATTGTTGCGAACAATACATTTTGTGTGCCCGGATCAAATGAGGAATAAAGCATTCTCAGGCTATGCGTGAACTGTGGTTTCAGATCAGGATTACCAACAACAAAATTTACATTGTCAGTTGTTGTGGTGAGCGGTTGCAATTGCGAAGCAGATGGTGTTCCGGTTCTTCCTTGATAAAAAAACTGCAGGCGCTCCGTTTTTGAAAACGAATATCTAAGATTGGCACTGGGCGTGAAGTTTACATAATTATGAACTACAGAAATTCCTTTGGTCGTATTGTAGCTGTCGAAATCTAAAAACTGGATCCCTCCCCCAAGATTCAGATTGAGCTTAGTATTCGAAAGCCGATAGGTAAGCGTGAACCTGTTTGAATTTGAAGTGAACTTATAGGAATTGCTGAACAAGCTATCAAATGACGAATAGCCATGTGCTGAATCTGTAAAGTCGTAGGTGTTATTGACTGTATTATTATTTGTGTAAGTATAATTATAGCTGAATTGAAGTGCCTGATTTTTTGCAATGGGCTCCATATAAGAAATGGTTGGACTGAAATTATAAGAATGAAGCGAATCATTATAATGCTGGTTGATCAGTTGCATCGAATCAGCCGGGGCTGTTGCAAGTTTATAAAAATGGTTTTCAGAATAATAGTAGCCGTTACCGTTATTTACGTTCACATTGCCTGTCAAATCCAATGTGATTGTTCTATTTGTCTTACCGAACTTATGACGAATGGTAAGATTAGATCCATTGATATTAAAGCCGCTATTCGTACTGGACGTATGACCAGCAAGTGTATTTACAGTAGAACCATTTTGATCTATTGTTGACGATGATGATGAGCCGTTTGGTGTAGTTGTTTGAAAAGTGACATTCGGTCGAAATACTAGTGAATTATTGCTATCAAATTTTTGTTCCAGATTAAAATAGATGCGCTGATTCGTTGTTCTCTGGAATGCTGCGTTGGTTTGATTTGTGGTATTCGAAGAATCGTTTGTATTTGCGATAGGCTTAAACGTTAGATTTGACCCGTTTGAAGCGACGTGTTGAAAATTATAAAAATAACTTCCCGTGAGATCAGTTTTTGGCCCGAAAGAATTTTTATAATTCGCACCACCTGCCCACACAGTCGTTACGCCTGGGCTACTTTGGTTTGTCGCAGCTGCAGGCCCGCCACCTCCACGCCTACCACCAGAGTTCCCTAAAATATCCTGAATAGTAAAGTTCTGTTTATTGACATCATTTCCCTGTCCTAACAAAGAAATCTGCTGTTCATTATCGAAACGGTGCATATTGATGCTCTCATCATAATCTTCATTTGTGCCAGCGCCAGCAACAGTCCTTCCAAAATATCCTTGTCGTTTATCTTTTTTTGTAGTGATATTGATTGTCTTCACACGGTTGCCATCATCAAAACCCGAAAACTTGCTTTGGTCATCCAAATCATCGAACACTTGAATTTTGTCGATGATATCGGGCGGTAAATTTCTCGTAGCCAATTTCGGATCGTCGCTAAAAAATCGTTTGCCATTTACTAAAATTCTTTGAACGGTTTCACCCTGCGCAGTAATATTTCCGCTGGCATCTACTTGTATGCCCGGGAATTTTTTCAACAGATCTTCTGCAACGGCATTTGGTTTCGTAGCAAAACTGGAAGCGTTGTACTCCACAGTGTCTCCTTTCACTTTCATTGGAGGAGCGGAAACAATGACCGCCGCCATCTCATCCGTTTTTCTCTGCAAATTCATTGTTGCAAAATCAATGTTCAGATTTGTTGTGTCTATAGCAAATTGTTTTAAGATTGGCTGATATCCTTCAAAACTTATAATTATGGTATAGCGACCAGATTTAAGGTTTCTAACTTGAAAAACCCCTTGTTTGTTGGTGACTACAAACTGTGCACCGTTAGGATTTCCATCAGGGGTTACGGAAACACTTGCCTGACTCAGATCCTGCTGTTTGCCGGTGGAATCTGCAATTTTTCCTCTCACAGACCCTGATGCTTTCGCCTGCGAAAAAGATTTGCTTACAATAATCATCAATATAAACCCAACTAAGAAAACCCTTTTAAACATAGATATATTTTTCGCCTTTACTAAAATAGAAATAGATACCTAAACTCTATTGTTTAGATATACTAATGGCAAATAATCATCATCCGTCGGGTAAATACACAAGTTAGCTGAAGAGATATTCTACATTCTGACGGTGAACGTTTTCTCAGTTTGATAGAATAAAATAAAACTCACTTTAAGGTAAATAAAAAACTTGCGCGTAGGTTTTTTCGTTTGTTAATCAATTGCAATCATCGATTAGCTGAAGAGATATTCAACATCTTGACGTGTGAGGGCTTTTACAAAGCCTTCATCATCGGCAATAAGGTCCCTTGCAAGAACACGCTTTTTCTCCTGCAATTGCAAAATCTTATCTTCAATAGTGTCTTTACAGATCATGCGATAAGCAAAAATGTTTTTGGTTTGACCAATACGGTGCGTTCGGTCAATAGCTTGTTGCTCAACTGCTGGGTTCCACCATGGATCAACAATGTACACGTAATCTGCGGCAGTAAGGTTCAAGCCTACGCCGCCGGCTTTTAAAGAAATCAGAAAAACCCTGCATTCATTATCGTTCTGAAAACTTTGGATGGCTTTTTCTCTATCTATTGCAGAAGTGCTGCCATCGAAATATTCAAACTTCACATCCAGCTCTTTCAATTTATGTTTGATGAGGGCCAGCATACCGAGAAATTGAGAGAAGATAAGCGCTTTGTGATCGCCAATGTTTTCAGTTATTTCTCTTGCCAGTTCTTCCAGTTTTATAGAATGATTTGGATATTTATCTGCTTCATTTAAAATGGATGGCGAATCGCAAATCTGCCGCAGCTTCATCAAGCCCTGCAAAATAGTGAGCTGCGATTTTTGAATTCCCTGCACTTCAATAGTGCCAAGAATTTTATCGCGATAATCATTTCTGTAAGCATCATAAATTTTCCGTTGCTCATCTTCCATTTCACAAAACAAAATGGTTTCTGTTTTTTCAGGAAGATCTTTTGCAACCTGTTCTTTCGTTCTTCTTAAGATAAATGGGAACAATAATTTTCGGAGATGATCTTTTCTATCTGGCTCCCCAAATTTATCAATCGGCACCGCAAATTCCTGCCTAAAAAACTCAATGCTGCCGAGCATGCCGGGATTTAGAAAATTCATTTGCGCAAAAATATCAAAAGTGTTATTCTGCAATGGAGTACCGCTCATGCACAACCGATGTTTTGCTTGCAGCAAACAAGCAGCTTTGGTTACCTTGCTTGCAGGATTTTTAATTGCCTGCGATTCATCGAGCACCACATAATCGAATTTAACATCCACTAATAATTTTATATCACTGCGCAATGTTCCATACGTTGTAATGATGATATCAAATTCACTTAGTGCCTGATTATTTCTCGCTCTTTCTCCACCATGATGAATATGATAAGTAAGTCCCGGAGCGAATTTTTTTATTTCATTTTCCCAGTTGAACATTAATGTGGTCGGGCAAACAACAATTGCCCTTAATGCTCCGTAGGTTTTTTTATAGTGATGAAGAAATGATAATGCCTCCACTGTTTTACCCAAACCCATATCATCAGCCAGAATGCCGCCCCAATTCACTTCGTGCAGATAATTGAGCCAATGAAATCCATGCACCTGATAAGGTCTTAATATGTGTTTCAAATGCTCTGGCGGATCGATTTCTTTAATGCGGTTAAATTCCCTGAGCTGCTCATATTTTTCTTCAAGCCTGATCACTAATTCCTCTTCGCTTCTGTTTTCGTAGAGCTCATCGATCACGCTCATGTGATATTTCGACAATCGCAACTGATTGCTCTTTCCTTCGCCCACACGAAAAAGCAATGAATATTTTTTTATCCATTCTTCAGGCAGCACGCCCAATGTTCCATCATTCAGCGGAACAAATTGCTGACGGTTTGCCAATGCTTTTTTCACATCAGCAATCGTCACGGTCTGATCTCCAAAAACAATATCCACTTTTGCATCAAACCAATCGGTGCTGCTGCTGATGTGGATTTTTGTTTGCGGCTTTGCTGTGTTGAAACGGAAATTCTTCAGTGCATCATACCCGAATACAGGTATTTTCATTTCTTGCATCGCATCCACAAAAAGAAAAAACCAATTATTTTTTAGTACATCGGTTCCGCGCAAAGCAAGACTGTGAGACCCGTCTGGCTGAATGAACTGCGAATGCAATCCTTTTAACTTATCTATAAATTGAATTTCTGAAACTCTGTCACGACGAACGATCATCACTTTGTCTTCATCAGGAACAACCAATTCTTCTTTGCCTCCTGGTTTTGTTTCAAATCCTTTATAAACAAACAGCGGCTGAAACACAAGGTAGTCGCCCTTTTCCTGCAATAATAATTTTTTCTCAGGTTCACCGTCTTTCACTTCTTTCACTAAGTTGCTATCAAATTCAACATGATATTCTTTCGTGAGCGGCAGCACAAATTCTTTCAACTGCTTTTGCCAATCCGCAGTTTCAATCAGCATTTTCTTTTTGCCAGCAAATTTTTCAACCAACATGATATCATGTGGCTTGCTCCACAGAAATAAATTATGGTTATAAAAAAATAATGTGCCTGAATTGCATTCATTATCGTTCACATCAACAGCCTGTCCATAAATTTTTGTGAAGCATGAAATTTCAATGCCTTCTTTTTGTTGCGATATTTTAAAAGACGGTTCTATAAAAGCAGTTGCAATACCAACTTGTTTCAGGTTTTCTGTTTTGAATGGTTTGTGCCCATTCAAAAAAAACATAAACGGATTGTTGTTTGCCTCTGAAAATAGTTTTTGAAGTTTTGGGTGAAGATATTCAACCATCAATGCCTTCGTTTCGTCGGGCAGCCCATCTTCTTCCTGATGAATAATGTTTTCCCAAATTCCACTGAATGGAGAATTGCGATTGAGATATCTGGTGATTTCTGATTCCTGCATTTTGCGCAGCGAAGTGATCAGTTGTTTATCTTCTTCATTAAAAGAATCTATGTTCACAAATTTTGTGAGATCGATTTTTTCAATCTTACCCACATAAGAAGTCTGCTCATCATTACTGTCGCCTAAAACTGCGTCAAGCGCAAAGCCCGGATAAGTACCATGATTAAAATTGAAAACAATACCCACTCTTTTTGCAGCGCCTGATAATACTTCTTCAGGTTCCGTTTTTGTTTCCACTTCTTCAACAACAGGTTTTGGCTTGCTCGATGGAAGCTGTACGATCCGCTTGATGGACGTATCTAACACGCGCAAAAAAGGTTTGCCATCTTTATAAGAAAATTCAAATTTCTTTTTCAGATCATCGCTGAGTGAGTAGCCATAAGCTTCCAGCAATTTATTTTTTTCTTTGTCCCAATTGCGAATGCTGTCAAAATAATAAATGCCATACTTGCGCAACAATTGCAGGAACACAATCACTTTCGGAAGACATAATGGATGTGCTTCGTCTTCGTAATCACAACTGGTATCAAAATTTCTTTCTTCATTTTTGCGGATGATAACGCGGTAATTTTTTCCATCAATTTCAACTGACGCTTTTACCATTTCATCTTTTGCATATTCAATAACTGCTTGGTGCGACTGAATATATGTTTCTGCATCAGCATAAGTTTGTGGCGAACAAAGCAAGCGAAGGCTTTTCAGCTCAATGGTCTTCATCTTCACAACCGTGTGCTGCTGATTATAATAAATTTCTTCTGCCTTCAATAAATTTCTGTCGAGAAGTTCTTGCAATTGAATGAGCGCAGCAGCTTCGTGCCTGCAAATGTCGCCGAGGTTATATGGGCAACTGCATCGCACAGAAAGCGCTTTGGGATCTTTGAATTTCTGAACGTGTACTTTATAATAAGTGGAGTAACTGTCATCCTTCACGCGAAAGGCAACAGATTCAAAAAGTTCGTCGTATTCAATCAACTCCACATATCCAATGGCATGGATTTTTTTTCCACGTCGAATTACTTCATCAGTTCCATTGGTGTACACATATTTGATGAGGTGCGGTAGCGCCATGCAAAATCCCAGGTTTAATGAAAAGCATGAACCATTTTCAATATTTCCATGCTCAGGTTTGTAAAAAGAACAATCTGCAAAAGTAAAGGAAAAATTATGAGCTTTTGAAAGATTTAAAAGGTATTAATAACGAAATAACATGAATGAGTTTCGAGCTGATAGCTTAGAGCCACGAGCTAGAACATGCCGCCTCTTCCTCGAAGCTCACAGCTAATAGCTCAAAGCTTTTTCTGGAATAACATTTGCCTGCCTACCTTTGTTCACCAAACCAAATCTTCATGACGCGTTTCACAACGGTTGCATTTTTTTTGTTGCTTTTTTCTTCATCGGCTTTCTCTCAAAAATTAAAAAAAGCTGATAAAGCTATTCTTGCTAATCTTGAAACACATATCCACTTTCTTGCTGATGATAAATTGGAAGGAAGAAGAGCTGGTAGTGCAGGAGAAAAATTAGCAAGCGATTATATAAGCACAGAATTTCAAAATGCCGGACTTGAAATGATCGAAGATAAAAGCTGGCTTCAGTCTTTTAATATTGATGACGGGAAACAAATTGATAACACTACACATTTTGTTGTGAACAATAACGAACTAATCTTGAACAAAGATTATTTCCCACTTGCGTTCAGCGCAACAAAAAAAATATCTAGCTCACTTGCCATTGCATTGCAGGAAAGTGGCGTTCCATGGTTTATTGATTTAAAAGAAACGCTTGAAGAAAATAAAGACAATCCGCATTTTGATTTGGATGAAGCCCTTCATACAAAAGTGAAAGAATGTGCGAAGAATGGAGCGACTGCTGTTGTGTTTTATAACGATTCAAAAATTGCTGATAATATTTCTTTCAGCATAAAAGATAAATCGGAGATTGAAGCAATACCTGTTTTATATGCAACCAATGATGCGAAGAAAAAATATATGAAAGATGAATCTGCATCGATGGATGTAAAAATAAATGTGAGCATCAGCGAAAAAATACGAACCGGAAATAACGTGATTGGATATATTAATAATGGTGCTGAAAAAACGATTATTCTCGGCGCTCATTATGATCATCTTGGTTATGATGAAGATGGCTTTTCGATGTATCACGGAAAGGACAAGCAAATTCACAATGGAGCTGATGACAATGCAAGCGGCACTGCAGCTTTGATTGAGTTGGCGAAATTATTAAAACAATCAAAAATCAAAAACAACAATTATCTCTTCATCGCATTTTCGGGAGAAGAGATGGGCTTGTTGGGATCAAAATATTTTGTTGGTCACTCTGCTATTGATCTAAAGAAAGTAAACTATATGATCAATATGGATATGGTGGGAAGATTGAATGACAGTTCCAAGTCACTCATCATCGGTGGTTATGGCACTTCTCCTGAATGGGGAGAATTGTTCAACATAAACAGCAGCGAAAAAAAATTTTTCAGCCTGACTTATGATAGCGGCGGCGTGGGACCAAGCGATCACACTTCCTTTTATAGAAAAGATATCCCTGTTTTATTTTTCTTCACTGGATTGCATAAAGATTATCATCGCCCAACTGATGATTATGATAAAATAAATTACACCGGCGAGCTGCATGTGGTAAAATATATTTATCAGCTAGTCGGAAATTTGAATGACAAAGGCAAACTTGCATTCACAAAAACAAGAGAAACACAAACAAGCACATCGACAAGATTCAGTGTTACGCTCGGTATTATGCCCGATTATGCTTTTAGCGGAAGCGGTGTTCGTGTAGATGGTGTGAGCGATGGAAGACCAGCTCAAAAAGCAGGGTTGCAAACAGGCGATGTGATTATTCAATTAGGTGATTACAATGTTAGTTCGTTAGAAAATTATATGCAGGCATTAGGAAAATTTAAAAAAGGAGATGCAACGCATGTAAAATACAAACGCGGCAACGATGTAACGGAAGTAGATGTTCGGTTTTAATTATAATTTCAATTAGTAAAGATTGACTATGAAGTTGACATTAAATGTGGAGGAACTGACCACTGAGTTTTTTGAAGATGCCCGCCTACTGGGCATTGTAGCACCAGTTAAAGATTATCAATTTTGCTGGAACGTAAATAACAAACTCCGTTTCAAATTCCGCAGCAATAATGATATAGAAATACAGCTCAAAAAAAAGACAAGAACTTATTTTTTTGCGGTCTTTCAATATGACGAACCGAACAGTTCACTGAGCCATTATTTATATAAGAACCATTTTGATGGGGAATATTTATTGCCGGAATTCAAGCACCTTGATTATTTATGGCTTTTGAAAGGAGATGTGGTGGATGATAATATCCTTCATGATCTTGTCAATTCACTTAAAGTGATGAACAGTGTTCAGTTGGTAACAGAACTGACGAATGAAAAAATAAAGCACAGGGGAAACCTGATTTTTTAATCTCTTAAAAAAATATTTATGTGGCAGGAACAAAATAATTCTCTCTATAAAAAATTTGAATTCAAAAATTTTTCTCAGGCATTTTCATTCATGACAAGAGTTGCACTTGAAGCAGAAAAAATGGATCATCACCCATTATGGACGAATGTTTACAACAAAGTGGAAATATGGCTTTCAACCCACGATGCGGAAGATATCGTGACCGATAAAGACAAAAAACTAGCTGATAAAATTGATGGGCTGATTTAGCGTGCCTATAAATCCAACGAAATATTTTGTTTAAATTTGTTTTGAAAATTAAACCATGAAAGTATTATTAGATATTAAAGATTCAAAAGCTTCTTTCGTAATGGAGCTTCTGCAAAATTTTCCCTTCGTGAAGGCAAAACCTATTTCTGCACACAAAGCCAAAGTGCTTGAAGATCTAAAAGAAGCAGTTAAGGAAATGAAGCTAATTAAAGTTGGCAAATTGAAAGCCCGCAACGCAGAAGAATTATTCCATGAACTATAAAGTAAAAGCCATCCCTAAATTCGAAAAAGAAGAAAACGGCTTTCTAAGAAATACTATTCTCTCAAAAAAAATATCTAGAGCTTGTTCAAAATCTTAAAGAATATCCTGAACAAGGCACATCGCTTGGTAATAACTGCTATAAAATAAGATTAGCGATTGCTTCAAAAGGGAAAGGCAAAAGTGGTGGCGCAAGAATAATTACTTGTGTTCAAATAATAGATAATGTTGTTTTCTTGCTGACCATTTTCGATAAAGCCGAACAGGAAAACATATCAAACAAAGAATTGCAAGAACCGCTTAAATTTATTCCAGAATAATTAAGGAAGAAAAATTTATACCGCTAAAATTAGATACCCATCCCCGTTAGCTATTCATGCTTGCCAAAAACTCTTCATTGCTTTTCGTTCCGCGCATGCGTTTCAGCAATTCATTCATTGCTTCTTCTGTGTTCATATCGTTGAGATAAACACGGAGCAAATTCATGCGTTGAAGTACTTCTCTATCTAATAATAAATCATCGCGGCGGGTTGATGAAGCGACCAGATCAATAGCAGGGAAAACGCGCCTGTTAGCCAAGCGTCTGTCCAACTGCAATTCCATATTGCCGGTTCCTTTGAATTCCTCAAAAATAACTTCATCCATTTTGCTGCCGGTATCGATCAATGCAGTTGCAAGAATTGTTAAAGAACCACCGTTCTCAATTTTTCGCGCAGCGCCAAAAAATTGTTTTGGCTTTTGCATGGCGTTAGCTTCCACACCACCAGAAAGCACTTTACCAGATGCAGGTGCAACCGTGTTATGTGCACGTGCAAGGCGGGTAATAGAATCTAGTAATATCACCACATCATGACCGCATTCCACCAAACGTTTTGCTTTTTGTAAAGCGATGGTAGAAACCTTCACGTGTTTTTCTGCAGGCTCATCAAAAGTGGAAGCAATAACTTCCGCTTTCACGCTGCGTTCCATATCTGTAACTTCCTCTGGTCTTTCATCTACCAACACAATCATCAAATAACATTCAGGATGATTTGCTGCAATCGCATTCGCAACCGCTTTCAGCAAAACTGTTTTACCAGTTTTTGGCTGAGCCACAATCAATCCGCGCTGACCTTTGCCAATTGGCGTAAAGAGATCTATGATCCTAGTTGCATAATCGCTCGGGTTGGTGAAAAGATTCATCTTTTCAAAAGGGAACAATGGCGTGAGGTAATCAAACGGCACACGATCACGAACTTCTTCAGGACCTTTGCTATTGATATTTTCTACCTTCAAAAGGGCAAAATATTTTTCACCTTCTTTTGGTGGGCGAACCGCACCATGAACAGTATCTCCTGTTTTTAATCCAAACAATTTAATCTGTGATGGAGAAACATAAATATCATCTGGTGAAGACAAATAATTGTAATCGCTGCTGCGCAAAAATCCATAACCATCCGGCATCATTTCCAACACACCTTCAGCCTGAATGATCCCATCAAATTCGATATTAAAAGAATCGTTGCGGCGCTGTGGATAAGGTTTGTTAGGTTGAGTTTCATTCGCCTGACTCACTTCAGTTTCAGGCATTGAATCCATCTCTTCATTTTCTGATTCTCTTTCGTCCCGCTCATCTCTCTCATCTCTTTCTTCTTCCGAAATATTTTCTGAACGTTGCTCGTTAGCGCTGCTTTCGTTATTTAGGTTCTGTTCTTCTTCAATCTGCGGTTCCTCGCGTTTTTTTAGCTTCTTTATAACGGGAGGCTTTTCATCTTTCTTCCTAATATCTTTTTTTGGCTCAGGGTGAACAACCGGAGGTTTGCTCTCGCCACTTTCTACAAAAGCTTCCTCACTTGAATTGGCAGTGGAAGTTTTGATAATGCGTTTCCTTTTGGGTTTATCATCACCTGCTTCCAGCTTCGAATCACTAGGAGCAATTGCCTGTTTGTCTAATATTTTATAAACAAGTTCTTGCTTGTCGAGCTTTTTTGCATTGGAGATTTTGAGTTGTTCTGCAATGTCGAGCAGTTCGGGAACGAGCATGTCGTTCAATTGGAGGATATCATACATAAGATAAAAAAACTTGAGAGTTAACGACTGGGCTCAAATCCAGATTATTGTTGAAAAAAGGTTTTTGAAAATAAAATTTTTGATTAATTGGCGTAATGGAATGGGCAAAACTGATTGTCTGTGAGCGTTTAGATAAGAACTGTCAGCTTAATTCCGGTACAATGTTAATACAAAAACGCAGAAAGCAAAAAATTATTTTATAAATCTACTTTGGTGCACCAAATCAAATCATTTTAAAAAAAGCCATCTTAGCTTTGTTAATATTGGATTATAAGTATGTACACAATCATCATCAGCGAATCTGCTTTTAAGGAATTGAAAAAGATTCAGAAGCC
>CAIYPC010000368.1 GCA_903927975.1 uncultured Bacteroidota bacterium
ACCGAGATCTACACATAGAGGCACACTCTTTCCCTACACGACGCTCTTCCGATCTATGTGCTTTTTATTGGCGATGAAATACAAACTGGTTTATGCCGCACCGGAAAAATGCTGGCTTGCGATCATGAAAATGTTCGACCTGATATTTTACTGCTTGGCAAAGCGTTGAGTGGAGGAACTTTACCAATATCCGCCGTGTTAGCTGATGATGAAATCATGCTTACGATCAAAGCTGGTGAACATGGATCAACTTATGGAGGCAATCCCCTTGCGTGTAAAGTTGCGATCGTTTCATTATCGGTTTTGAAAGATGAAAAGATGATGGAGAATGCAGAATTGATGGGCAAATTACTGAGAGATGAATTGATGAAAATAAATTCGCCACATATTTCGCTTGTGCGTGGCAAAGGTTTGCTAAACGCAATTGTTATAAAGCACGAAAAAGAAGATGCTGCGTGGGATTTATGTATGGCGCTAAAAGAAAACGGTTTGTTGGCGAAACCAACTCATGGAGATAAAATCAGGTTTGCGCCGCCTTTGGTTATTAATGAAAATCAAATTAAGGATTGTGCTGAAATTATTGGCAATAGTTTGAAAATACTAAACCTATAAGAGCAGCGTTTTAATTACATTCGCGATTTAGCACCACAACACATTAATAAGCCTTGTTCATTCCTAAGAAACACATCGGTGAATGCGTAAATATTTTAGGTGAACAATAGATTTTTCACCTCACCATAGCTTATTTAATTTCAATTTCTTGTTATGAGAAATAACTATATTAATGATCTAATTTCTGTTCGTTTGACTGTACATTTGGCGTTTGCCATTTTTATCGATTTATAATTGTTTTAATATCCATGACGCAATCATTTTTTAATTTTTTTAAGAGGTTTTTTGGCAACTTGTATCTTCTTGTTTTCTTAAATGGCTTTTTACTTGCATCTCTTTTCTATTTCAAAATTGAATCAAACTATGAGAACAATTTATTTAAGATAATACAAAAGAGCATCGACAAAAAAATAGATATCAATGATACCAAAGATTCTATTCTGGTAAAAATCATGCAAACCTGTAGTGATATGCTCCACAGCAGATCTGTTGTATTTAGCAATAATTCACAAGATCTAGAAGGCTTTAAAACAGATTTTATTCACTCAGCAACTATTGATTTAATGACTGCTAACGGTGCATGTGGCAGCTATTCGCTTGTTCTTGCAAGAATATTGCAAAATTATCATTATCCTGTTCGCATTGCACAGATGAAAGCTTATGAGAGATATGGCGCCCACAACGTCATCGAAGCAAACATTAATACCAAATGGGTAGTGCTTGACCCATTGTTTGACACCTATTTTATTAAGCCTGGTGGTGTTGGTCTGGCAAGTTTTCTCGATGTAAAAAATAATTGGGCTTATTATAGCAAACAGCTACCTGAAGGATATAATAAATCTTATCACTATAATGATGTCCGCTATACGAATTGGGAAAAAGTCCCGATAATTCTTCCAGCCACAAAAAAAATCTTATCTATCTTTTTAGGGCAGGACAGGGTTGATAATATGTCGCTAAGAGTCCATTTTTTGAGAATGTACGACCTCTATTTTTACATTGCCTTTTTTATTTACATTCCGATACTAATCCTCACGATCAGAAAAATCATTAAGAAAAAAATCTTAAGTCAAAGCAGTGTGTCTTTTGCTTTAAACGATACAAAAAAATAGCTCGATTTTAAGTAGAATTTACACGCCCATAAAACCATCTTGATTATTTGTTTATAACCCCTTCCAGTCGCGACTTTTAATAATGGCTATATTTGGCATATAAAATTTTATTATGCTTAAAGTGGGCATTTTTGGCGTAGGGCATTTAGGGAAATTTCATTTAAACAATTGGAAAGAAATAAAAGATGTCGAGATCGTAGGGTTCTATGATCCAGAAGATTCTATTGCCAATGAGGTTGTTGAAAAATATAAAATAAAGCGCTTTCTGAACGATGAAGAACTTATTGAAAGCTGCGATGCGGTTGATATAATTGCCCCCACAAATTTCCATTTTGATCTGTGCAAAAAAGCAATCAGAAAAGGCAAGCATGTTTTCGTCGAAAAACCTTTAGCAAATTCAATGACTGAGGCAAAGGAACTCGTTAATCTCGTTAAAGAATCAAATATCAAATTGCAGGTTGGCCATGTTGAACGGTTTAACCCCGCATATCTATCAATACAAGAATTGGAGCTTGCCCCCATGTTCATTGAAGTGCACAGGCTTGCTCAATTTAACCCAAGGGGAACCGAAGTAAGTGTGATATTGGATCTGATGATCCATGATATTGATATTATTTTAAGTATTGTGAAAAGTGAAGTAAAAAACATATCAGCCAATGGGGTTGCAGTAATGACGGAAACGCCGGATATTGCCAGCGTCCGTATTGAATTCAATAATGGCTGTGTTGCCAACCTAACATCAAGCCGAATTTCAATGAAGAAAATGCGGAAGATGCGCCTTTTCCAGAAAGATGCTTATATAGGGATGGACTTTTTGAATAAAAAAACGGAAATCATCAAGCTGAAAACTGAAAATGATATTGATTCATTTTCATTTGACATTGACACAGTAGTCGGGAAAAAAACAATCGCGATATCAAACCCTCAGGTTCCGGAAATAAATGCGATTAAAATGGAATTGCAAAAATTTTGTGAAGCTATAATCAATAATACGCCCACCGTTGTTTCAGAAGTGGACGGTCTTAGAGCTATGGATGTAGCTCATCTTATTCTTCAAAAAATAAAACACAATACGATTTCAAACTGATTGCATTAATGCCAGTATCAAAAAAAAATTATATCGGGTGGTATATTTTTAGTGATTATGTCTCTGCAGTAATCACTTGGATAATATTATATTTTACAAGACGCTTGCTTTTAGGTGAGCCTGTTTATATTCATGATCACATATATCTCAACAACCGATTCTGGCTCGGCATTTCCATACTTCCTGTTTGCTGGCTTATTTTTTATGCAGTGATAGGATCGTATAATTCGCTTTACAAAAAATCGAGACTGAACGAACTTAACATCACCTTTATATGCACGCTTATCGGCTGTACAGTGATTTTCTTTTCCATTGTAATCAACGACCCTCAAACTGATTACAGATATTATTATAAAGCTTACTTCACTTTTATTACAGCAGGCTTTTTTTTAACCATTTTTGGAAGATGGATTTTGTTGAGAATAACTAAAAAACAACTTGAAACCGGAAAGGTGAAGTTTAATACTTTGTTGGTTGGCAGCAGCCCGATCGCTGCACGAACTTTTAAGGATACCAGAGACGGGCTGCGTTCAATAGGATATAACTATATTGGTTTTCTAAGCAATGACAACAACAACGGTCTGGTGAAACAACTGCAGCAATTTGGCAATATCGATCAGATGGAAAAGACAATTGATAAAAACAATATCGATTTAGTGGTTGTGGCGATGGAAAAATCTCAAAAAGATCAGGTTGAAAATATTATTGAAAGGTTGAGCGAGAAAGACGTTGAGATAAAAATTGTGCCCAACATACTTGACATTTTATCAGGTTCAGTAAAAACAAGCAACGTATTTGGTGCAGTTCTAACAGATATACAAACCAGCTTAATCCCCGACTGGCAACAAAATATAAAACGCCTCACAGATATAATCGCATCTCTTTTTGGCTTTCTATTTCTGTCGCCATTGATAATTTATTCTGCATTACGAGTTAAATTTTCTTCTCCCGGAAATATTATTTATTCGCAAGAACGCATCGGATATAAAGGAAAAAAATTCATCATTTATAAATTCAGATCCATGGTGAGCGATGCTGAAAAGAACGGTCCTGCATTGTCTTCTTTGGATGATGATCGTGTAACAAAATGGGGGAAAACAATGCGTAAATGGCGCATTGACGAGTTGCCGCAGCTATGGAACATTATTAAAGGAGAAATGAGCCTCGTCGGCCCGCGACCAGAACGACAATTTTATATCAACCAGATTCTTCAGCAGTCGCCCTATTTTCGATACCTGCTAAAAGTAAAACCCGGACTAACTTCCTGGGGCATGGTGCAATATGGTTATGCAGAAAACGTTGAAGAGATGACTGAAAGGATGAAATACGACCTCATCTATATTGAAAACGTTTCTCTGGCGCTCGACTTTAAAATAATGTTCCACACCTTAAGAATTATTTTAAAAGGCAAAGGGCGATAAATTCATGAAGAGTGAAAAAAATTTTGCTAGTCTTCGTTTATTGGTTACCGTTATTATCACAAGCTCAAAAACATTATTGGCAGCAGGAAGTAAACAGCACTATTGATGTTTCTCTAAATGACATTGAACACACATTGGATGGCTTCATAAAAATTCAATACACAAATAATTCCCCCGACACACTTCGTTTCATCTGGTTTCATTTATGGCCGAATGCATTTAAAACTGACAGAACAGCTTTCAGCGAACAGATGCTACAAAATGGAAAGACTGATTTTTATTTTTCTGACAAAGAACAAAAAGGCTATATCAACAGATTGGATTTTAGGGTGAATGGCACAGCAGCAAAAACAGAAGACCACCCTTTATTCATTGATATTGAAAAAGTGGATTTGCCCAACCCACTAGCACCGGGGCAACAAATTGAAATCACCACTCCGTTTCATGTGAAGCTGCCTTATAATTTTTCGAGAGGTGGACATGTCGGTCAATCTTATCAAATAACACAATGGTACCCCAAGCCCGCGGTATATGATAGCAAAGGCTGGCACGAAATGCCATATTTAGATCAGGGAGAATTTTATAGTGAATTTGGAAATTTTGATGTGCGCATCACGCTCCCAAAAAATTATGTTGTTGCTGCAACCGGTGAGCTGCAAAACGAAGATGAAAAAAAATGGTTGCTGAATAGAAGTTCAGAGTTGAGAGTTCAGAGTCTAGAGCCAAGAGTTCAGAGTCAAAAACCTGTAGCCAAGAGTCAAAGTAAACAGCAATTTTTTATACATAAAAAACAAACTACAAGTCAGAAACAAATTTTTTCGGATAAAGAAACTAAAACACTTCAATTCAGACAAAACAACATTCATGACTTTGCATGGTTTGCTGATAAGAATTTTGTTGTCAATCATGACACATTACAACTCGCATCAGGAAAAATCATTGATGTGTATGCCTATTTTTTGCCCTCAAAATACGATACGTGGACGAGCAGTATAAAATTCATAAAAGATGCCGTCCGATTTCATTCTGCATTGATTGGAGAATATCCTTATAATGTCGTGAGCGCTGTTGAAGCAAAAACAGGAATTGCCGGAGGCATGGAATACCCAACCATCACAAGCATTCCGCCATCAGCTTCTTTATCATCAAAAAAATTGGAAGCGACGATTGAACATGAAATCGGTCACAACTGGTTTTATGCCGCACTTGCAAATAATGAAAGGGAACATGCATGGATGGATGAAGGCATGAATAGTTTTTATGATGAAAAATTTAGCTGGCAAAAACACAATGCTCCTGTTCAATTAATGGAGGTGAAAGATAAATGGCTGCAAGAAAGAATGCCTGATGATGTTGCCCACACTGTTTTGCAAACAATGGTTGATATTAAAAAAGATCAACCGGTTGAAACAAGCTCTGAAGATTTTTTGAACTTCAATTATGGGTTGATCGCCTATAGAAAAACCAGTGAATGGATGAAACTGTTAGAAAATTATTTGGGAAAAGATGTGTTTGAGAATTGCATAAAAGAATATTACAAACGCTGGCAGTTCAAACATCCTTATCCTGAAGATTTTAAAAAGACAGTTGAAGATGTGAGCGGAAAAAATGTGGACGCCATTTTCGCATTGCTCAATCAAAAAGGAATGCTTGAAAAAAATGAAGTGAAACGAAAAACAAAGCTTGCTTTTGTGTTCAATGCAAAAGAAACAAACAAATACAAT
>CAIYPC010000369.1 GCA_903927975.1 uncultured Bacteroidota bacterium
CAATAGAAAATATTACTCTTTTTAAAGAACATGGTTTTCGTGGTTTCCTTATCGGTGAAAATTTCATGAAAGAAAAAAATCCAGCGATTGCATTTGCCTCATTTGTAAACAAATTAAAAACTGTTTCTCCATGAGGGTAAAAGTTTGTGGCATGACACAACTCGAACAAGTAAGACAGCTTGATGCGATGGGTGTTGATTTTGCCGGTTTTATTTTTTATCCGAAATCATCGCGATATGTTGCGCGTCATTTGTCGGGTGAAAAATTGAAGAAAGAAAAATTACGCCTTGGTAAAGTTGGCGTTTTTGTGAACGCGACTTATGAAGAGATGATGAAACAGGTGGATGATTACGGATTGGATATGGTTCAACTGCATGGCGATGAAACGCCGCGATTCTGTGAACGTGTATCAAATTATATTTCAGTTGTAAAAGTTTTTCGCATGGGCGAGAATGACCCAATTGACTGGATCGTAAAACCTTTTGAAGATAATTCAGACATGTTTTTATTCGATACAGAAGGCGCTGGTTACGGAGGCACTGGAAAAAAATTCAATTGGGATTCGCTGAAGAACGCGACCGTAAACAAACTCTTTTTTCTAAGTGGTGGCATTGAACCAACCGATGCTGAAAGATTAAAATTATTTGCTGAAGAACCTGTAGCGAAAAAATTATTTTCAGTCGATATTAATAGCAAGTTTGAAACAAGTGCGGGCGTAAAGGATTTGAAGAAGGTGAAGGAGTTTGTGGGGAGGTTGAAAGGTTGATTTGTTGACTAGCTCCGGCATTCATGCCGGAGAAAATAAATTTTCGCCGACAAAACCAGAATAATGGAAATAAGAAATGCCATAGAAGCAGATCTCCTACAAATGCTCGACATATACAATGAAATCATTGCGAACACAACAGCAGTGTTTCAATATGATCCGCATACTTTGGAAATGCGCAAAGAATGGTTTGTCCAAAAACAAAAAGATGGCTTTCCGGTTTTTGTGGCTGAAGAAAATGGAGAAGTGCTGGGATTTAGTACCATCGGACCTTTCAGGAATTGGCAGGCATATAAATATTCGGTGGAAAATTCAGTGTATGTGAGAAGTGATTTGCGTGGGAAAGGGATTGGCAAATTATTATTGCAGGCAACGATTGATGCAGCGAAAGAAATGAAGATGCACACGATTATTGCTGGCATCGATGCAAGCAACGACACAAGTATTGCAATGCACAAAAAATTTGGTTTTGTTGAAGTTGCATATTTTAAAGAAGTAGGATTTAAATTTGAGAGATGGCTGGATTTAAAATTTTTGCAGTTGATAATTAACTAGCTCTGGCATTTATCCCGGAGATTTAAAAAATTAAAATAATTAGTGAGTAATGATTAACAGAAAAATATCTCTCAATAAAGGAACTTACAAGCAGCCGAATATTTTTGGTTACTACGGAAACTTTGGTGGCGCTTATATTCCAGAGATGCTTCACCGAAATGTGGAAGAGTTGAAGGACAGATATATCGATATTATGTATGAAGAATCTTTCCAAAAAGAATTTCATGCGTTGTTGAAAGATTATGTCGGTCGTCCATCTCCGTTATATCTCACAGAAAGATTAAGTGCACAGTATAAAACGAAAATATTTTTGAAGCGTGAGGATTTGAACCACACGGGTGCTCATAAAATCAATAATGCAATTGGTCAGGTTTTGTTGGCACAACGATTGGGCAAAAAAAGAATCATTGCAGAAACAGGCGCGGGTCAGCATGGAGTGGCGACGGCAACTGTGTGTGCATTGAAAGGCATTGAATGCGTGGTGTACATGGGCGTGAAAGATATCGAGCGGCAAGCGCCAAATGTCGCACGAATGAAAATGCTTGGTGCAACAGTTGTCCCAGCAATGAGTGGCAGTCAAACGCTGAAAGATGCCACCAATGAGGCTATCCGCGATTGGATCAATAATCCCGTTGACACACATTATGTAATCGGGAGTGTTGTTGGACCGCATCCATATCCCGATATGGTTGCGCGTTTTCAAAGTGTGATCAGTGAGGAAATGAAATCACAATTAAAAGAACAAACAGGCAATGAATTGCCAACAAAAATTATTGCTTGTGTTGGTGGCGGCAGCAATGCGGCTGGTGCATTCTATCATTTTTTAGATGATCTGAATGTTGAATTAATTGCTGTTGAAGCAGCAGGACTTGGTGTTGATACTGGTCATAGTGCTGCCACAACAAAGCTTGGTAAGCCCGGCGTTTTGCATGGCAGCAAAAGTTTGGTGATGCAAACTGAAGATGGTCAGGTTGTAGAGCCACATAGCATTTCAGCGGGTCTGGATTATCCGGGCATTGGACCTTTGCATGCGCATTTGTTTGAAAGTGGTCGTGCAAAATTTTTAAGTGCAACAGACGACGAAGCTGTGCAAGCTGCATTTGAATTGACAAAACTCGAAGGCATTATACCCGCGCTTGAAAGTGCGCATGCACTTGCGGCGTTAAAGCAAATTCATTTCAAACAAAATGATGTTACAGTTTTATGTTTGAGTGGAAGAGGGGATAAAGATTTGAGTACTTATATGAAGCGTATGGAGTAAGGGACAAGAAACAAGGGACAAGGGACATTCAATACTCAATAAACAATTTTCAAGTTAACAGCCTTTACAAAATTGAGATTTTAAATTTTGGGAGTGTATTTTACTTGATCGTTAAATGTTGATTATTGAATATTTTCAGTTCGCTCTTTGAATTAAATAGAGATAGTCAGGAATTTTTTCTTTGATAGGAAATATGCCAATTGATTTTCCATGTCTTTCCTTGATCAGAAGAAGATTCACAATTCCAGTCGAATGATTGTTTGGTAATATTTTCATACACCATTCTGCTGATGATTTTTCCGGTTGGGCTCATTGTTTTTGGGACAGTTTTTTCTGCTGTTGTAAGAACGAGCGAATCGCCAATCATGCCTCCGGTCAAATCAATATAAGCGCCCTGACTATCGACCCATGTCTGTTGCCAGATTTTATAATTTTTATTATAGACGCTCCAGCTTTTGCCAATGTAATTTGTATTCGGATCGCTAAAGTTTTCTTGCACCGTGCAACCATCCATTATTTTTTCAACGTGATTGGTGCCGTGCAAAGTATCGCTCCACGTAAGGTTCCAGTCACCAATCCAAAAATCAAATTGCGAAGCTTCGGGAGCTGAACATGGAGATTGATTATTATTCTGAGCACCTACAGAAAGAGAAAATAATATGAATATGAAGAATGTAAATATTCTCATAATGATTTTTGAAAATGAATCTAAACAATAAAATGAATTGTGGTTGAATGATTTTGCTGAATGGCGATAATTGATGGCTGAATGTTTTAAAAGAGTAGAATAAAAAGTATGAGCAGGATTAAAAATTTGTTTGAAAGGAAAAGCGCAAGAGTTTTAAATGTGTATTGCACTGCAGGCTATCCTGAATTGGATAGCACATTGCAAGTAATGAAATCATTACAACAAAATGGCGCTGATATTATCGAGCTTGGCATGCCTTATAGCGATCCGCTTGCAGATGGACCCGTTATACAAGCCAGTGGTGGCAAGGCTTTGGCGAATGGCATGACGATAGCTAAATTATTTGAGCAGTTGAAAAATTTCAGGAACGAAATTAATGTTGCTGTTGTGTTGATGGGCTACATGAATCCTATTCTGCAATATGGGTTTGAAAATTTTTGCAGAGATGCTTCAACAGTTGGTATTGACGGATTGATATTGCCTGATTTGCCAGAGCATGAATTTGAAACAGAATATGGGTCTATCATAAAAAAATATGGATTGGATTTTATTTTTTTGGTGACACCAGAAACATCTGAAGCAAGAGTAATAAAACTAGATTCATTAAGTACAGGATTTCTATATGCCGTTTCATCATCTTCAATAACTGGTAAAGACAAAGATTTTTCAGGAGTTGAGACTTACTTGCAGCGATTGCAAAATATGAGACTGAAAAACCCAATCCTTGTAGGCTTTGGCATAAAAGATAAACACACATTTGAGTCGGCATGTAAATATGCAAATGGCGCAATTATCGGAACTGCTTTTATAAAAGCATTAGAAAACAGGAGCGACATTGAAGAAGCAACGAAGCAATTTTTCGAATCAATTTTAAAATAAATGCCCCTTTAGGGGTAAGGGGTATGGCGCTGACAATCATAAAATATAATGCTGGCAATATTCAAAGTGTATTATATGCTCTGGAAAGAATTGGTGTTTCTGCAATTGTAACGGATGATCATGAAGAAATTCAGAAAGCAGATAAAGTAATTTTTCCGGGTGTTGGCGAAGCAAGCACTGCTATGAATTATTTAAAAAAAAGAAAATTAGATCTACTGATTAAAAATCTCAAACAACCTGTGCTCGGTATTTGTTTGGGAATGCAATTGATGTGCAAATACTCTGAGGAAAATGATACAGAATGTTTGGGCATATTTGATGAGGATGTTAGGAGGTTTAAGGCAGAAGGTTTAGGGTTGAAGGTGCCGCAGATTGGGTGGAACAATATTTATGATTTGAAATCTGATCTGTTTAAAAATATTGATGACAAAAGCTATTGCTATTTTGTTCATGGTTATTATGCCGCATTAGGTAAACATACCATCGGCACAACAAATTATATTCAGCCTTATAGTTCTGCTTTGCATTCAAATAACTTTTATGGCGTTCAGTTTCATCCAGAAAAAAGTGCAACAGTTGGCGAGAACATTTTGAGAAATTTCATTGCTCTATAAATCGTAAATCAAAAATCATATTTCATAAATGCAGATAATTCCAGCAATTGATATTATAGATGGCAAGTGCGTCCGACTTACAGAAGGTG
>CAIYPC010000370.1 GCA_903927975.1 uncultured Bacteroidota bacterium
AATAATTCAGCAGTTCCCCAGAAATATTGGGATTGTTGTGGATTGATGTGAGAAAGTTTATTCTCGAAAAGAGAATCGAACAACAAAACTTTATCATCCGATCTATTATTCTCATCTGGAACCTGCCTTATCAAACCAACACATAAGTCTGGAGATAGCTGATAATTTTCTTTTGTATAAATTAATGTTGAATCATTTTTTGCTTTTTCGAATCCACGATAAGAATTTTGGGTCAGCTTACTATAACCCATTTCACCTTTCCAACCTAAGCTCCATTCCCCAATGCCCGACATTTTATTTTTTTCATTGAATGCTAAAAAATAAAGCATCTGTTTATCAGTGATAAACTTTTCTTCCTTATCAACATTGATATAACGATATTCAATTTTATCTTTTCTTCCATCAGAAATTGCAACTGATTTTTCTCTTCCATTCGGATCAACTTCCCAAACATCATATCTATCATAAATAAAAACATATTTATCTCCTTCAGCCCATTTTAAAATGCCATAAGCAGCAGGATCATCCGGCATATCCATTTCTTCATCATACAGCGGCACTTTAATATCAGCACCAACTTTATATAATTGATTTGTCTCGCTATTATAAATAGAATATCCTTTTTGCTTATCATTATACAGCAACAAATATTTTCCTGTATAAGACGGATAAATATTTCCTTTAAAATTGTTGACGATTAATTTCTTTTCTCCCGTATTTGCATTGATTGCATATACATCGTCCATCACAAATCCCTGCCATTGTCTTGCAACTCGCTTTCCAAAATCCGAAGCAGCATAAAACACATCTCCGTTTCCTTCTTTGGTAATATCTATATCCGGAAATTTTTCATCACCCAATTGCAGGATTGAATTTTTGTTGATGTCTAAAACAGCGAGATAACTTTTTTTCAAATCCCTTTCCAAGTTTTTTAATTGAACGGGCTGCAGATCATCATCATTATAATTCCAAACATCAACACCTGATTTTTCAAAATCTGGTTGCGTGGTATCTTTTGCTGGTCGAATGTTTGCTAAACCAAAAAACAAACGCTTTCCATCTTTACTAAAATGAAGATTGTAATTCTCGCTCACCGTTTCATTTTTTGCAACTGCAGATGTATTTTTATCAGCCCGTAATTGAGCACTATCAAATCCTGATTTGTAATACCAAAGCTTATAAAATTTGTGTAGCGATTTAGCAACACTATCTCTTTCTGCTACAAATGCAAACTGATTTCCATCTTCATCAAAAGCATAATTTTTTGCATCGTTAAAATTCTTCATCACTGTATCAACCTTCATTTCAGGAAGGCTCATCAGCAAAACAAAATCTTTGCTCAATGAATCGCTATTCTTCTTAGTGGTTTCAATCACAAATCGTTTTCCATTCTTGCTGAATAAATAATCGCTCGCTAATTTGTATTTCTTTTCTTCTCCTGTTTGCAAGTTTCGCAAAACCAATTCCGTTCCTTCTTCAATGGTTTCGTCAGACGGTTTTTTAGTTTCTTTTTTTGTAGGTTGCAAAACATTCAAGCCTTTTATTTTTGCTTCTTCCGCCTTATTCCGCAAACTATCTGCAATATGAATGAGACTATCTGCTATATGAGAAAGATTATTTAACCGCGTTAATGAATCTGGCTGCGATTTATTTTTTAGGGTTTCTGGAAATCCTTTTTCAGAAAGATAAGCAACCCAGCCTGCAGCTTTTTCAGGCGTTTTATAACTCTTGATGCCAGCAATTTTAATAATGCTGTCTTTTGCCAATGCCACAATTGCCAATGAATCTTTGGGCATTTCATCCGGCTTCTTCTTTTTTATTTTTGCATCTCTTGTTTCTTTGAAGGTTGGTTTGATTTTGAAAATGGCAAAAAGATTGTCTTCTGTAATCGTCGCATTGTAACCTCTTGCAATTTCTTTTTTGTATTTGCCATCTGATGTTTGAATCACGAGTGTTCCATCGCCTTCTTGCGGGTTAATAACATAAACAACATATTTGCCATTATTGCTGATCATTCTTTCACCAATGCTTTGCCATGAATCATAAACGGAATGATCCAATGGTTTCTTTTGAGCCGAAGAGATGATATAAATGAAAAGTAAAAAGCTAAGAAAAAGCGACTTTCTCATGTGCAGATGTTTTGGTAGCTTAAAATTAATGCAAGCGTGCTTTCAAAACAGATATTTTTATTTTTACTATCACGCTTTCTTCCTTTTATTAAATGAAGTATTCTTATTGTATTTTTGAAGATTATATCAAGCATTATTATATCAGAAATTCAAAACTTTAGAGGCTGACCATGAAAATTCATTTTTATAAATACCAAGGCACGGGAAATGATTTTGTTATTATCGACAATCGCAACTGGCGCATTACAGATTTGCCAGTTGAGAAAGTAAAACTTCTTTGCGATCGCAAGTTTGGTATTGGCGCGGATGGATTGATGTTGCTCAATCCAAAAACGGGTTACGATTTTGAAATGAAATATTATAACTCCGATGGGCGAGAAAGCAGCATGTGTGGCAATGGAGGAAGATGCATGATAAGATTTGCGTATGACATCGGTATTCATAAAAGCAATTATCATTTCATTGCTGTTGATGGTGAGCATGAAGGAGAAATTGATGGAAATATTGTGAACCTGAAAATGAAAGATGTAAACGGTGTTACGGAAGTCGACGGCGATTATATTTTAAATACAGGTTCTCCTCATTATGTGAAAATGGTGAGCGACGTAATGGATTATGATGTTTATCATAAAGGCATGGAAATTCGCTACAGCAGCGAGTTTGCAAAAGATTATGGCATCAATGTGAATTTTGTGGAAGATAAAGGTCATGATGAAATTGCAGTGCGAACTTATGAACGTGGAGTAGAAGACGAAACGCTTTCATGCGGCACAGGTGTTACAGCGAGCGCACTGGTTAGTTATCACAACGAGACAGGATATAATGAAGTGAGGGTGATCACAAAAGGCGGTAAACTATCGGTGAAGTATGACCGAATTGATGATAATAATTATAAAAACATCTGGCTCTGCGGACCAGCAGAAAAAGTTTTTGAAGGAGAAGTGGAGATGAAGCCGTAATGAACTGATGTGACAATGAGAAAATTTGAAAATGGCTCAATGTGAAAATGAAATACAATATCAGTAATTCATAAACGAATAAAAGAAATCATACACCACACATCATAAATCTAAAATTAGAAATGTTCAACGTTCGCGTTTATGGCATCCTATTGGGAGAGAACAAAAAAGTTTTAGTGACGGATGAATTTATCCGCGGCGATTATTATACTAAATTTCCCGGCGGCGGACTTGAATTTGGTGAAGGAACGAGAGATTGCCTGAAAAGAGAATTTAAAGAAGAAATGGATCTGGATGTGAAAATCACCGATCATATTTATACAACTGATTTTTTTCAGATGAGCGCATTTTCTGCTGGGCAACAGATTATTGCTGTTTATTATTTTGCTGAAGCACTCGAACCAATTAAAGCACCACTCCGCACAAAACCTTTTGATTTTGATGAACGAGAATTAAAAATCTATGAAGAAAAAAATGAAATAGAAACCTTCCGTTTTATTGATTGGGATTTATTTTCAGAAGAAATCGTAACACTTCCGATTGATAAAGTTGTTGCAAAGATTGTGAAGGAAAATTTTTAAATACTAATTAGCTCTCAACTTCTTAATCATCTCATCGCTCACCGGATCTGCAGAAATACCAAAGCCATTCACCAAAACTCCTTTATGTCCGTGTTTTGATTCAATGGCATACACAATTGCCTCATCTGCGGGATCACTATTTCCTTCAAACCGATAAACTTCTGTAATCTCAAACTCTGATGGCATTAATGTTACGGGCGTTTCATGACAAACAATGCTATCAACTTTCAAATTAAAATCAAGTGTAAATCCTCTTTGCTTTAATCCATTCACTGCTTGTGAAACGGTGTCGTAAGTGTACATGAGATGGTGGATGTTAGATGATAGATAGATAGTAGTAATTGATTCCAAAATTAAATCTATTCTAGGAATTAAAATAAATGCATTCTATCATCAAACTAATTGATGGGTCTGCTTAATAATGTTGATCACAAACGCGCTTTGCAATTGACCGATATTTTCCAACTGGCTTAGCTTGTTCACGCTAAAATCATAATAAGCATCCATGTTTTCCACAACCACTTTCAACATAAAATCAAATTCACCTGAAATATTATAGCATTCTGTCACTTCTTTCAATTCATTGATCATCTTTATAAATTTTGCGCCCAATCTTTTATTATGTTCTTTCAACGAAACATAACAAATAATCATTAGTCCTTTTTTAACTTTTGAATGATCAACAAGTGCAGCATACTGTCTGATCACTCCGGTATCTTCCATGCGCTTGATCCGTTCATGAACTGGCGTTGGACTAAGATGCACCTGATGCGCAATTTCTCTCACCGTAATTTTTGCATTCTCCTGCAGCAATTGTAAAATGGCGCGATCCTTATCATCAATTTCTACATTAGGGGGATTTTCTTTTTTAGCTTCCTTTTCCATAATAAATTGGTTATTTGTTCTATTTAAACATACAAAATCAATACTCTGTTCTAAAATTAATAATAAATTATCATATTTTGTTCTTCCATATTAGCTTTGCAAAGGATTCAAAAATCATTCATTGTTAAACAATACATCAATGTCAACAAACTTAAAAACACAGATTGATCTTTCCCTTCCTTATAAGGTTAAAGACATGAGCCTTGCAGAATGGGGTCGCAAAGAAATTAGATTAGCAGAAGCAGAAATGCCAGGGCTAATGGCTATCCGTGCCGAATACGGAAAACAAAAACCGCTGAAAGGTGCACGCATCGCAGGTTGTCTTCACATGACAATCCAAACTGCTGTATTGATCGAAACATTAATCGAGCTTGGTGCTGAAGTTCGCTGGAGCTCTTGCAACATTTTCTCGACACAAGATCAGGCTGCTGCTGCTATCGCCGCTGCAGGCATTGGCGTTTTTGCATGGAAAGGGCAAACACAAGCCGAAGCTGATTGGTGCATTGAACAAACATTATTTTTTGGTGGCACCGATCGCCCATTGAACATGATCTTAGATGATGGCGGCGATTTGACCAATATGGTTTTTGATGTGTATCCTGAATTTATTGCAGGCATCAAAGGCTTGTCAGAAGAAACCACAACAGGCGTTCATCGCTTGTATGAAAGAATGACGAAAGGCACATTGCCAATTCCTGCTTTCAATGTAAATGATTCTGTTACCAAATCTAAATTTGATAATAAATACGGTTGCAAAGAAAGTTTGGTGGATTCTATCCGCCGCGCAACTGATGTGATGATGGCTGGCAAAGTGGCTGTAGTAGGCAGTTACGGCGATGTGGGCAAAGGTTCTGCAGCATCATTGAAGGGCGCTGGCTGCCGCGTGATCGTTACTGAAATCGATCCTATCTGCGCATTGCAAGCTGCGATGGATGGTTTTGAAGTAAAGAAAATGGTTGATGCAGTCAAAGAAGCTGACATTATCGTTACTGCTTCGGGTTGCCGCGACTTAATCACTGAAAAACATTTTCGTTTGATGAAAGACAAAGCGATCGTTTGTAACATCGGTCACTTCGATATCGAAATTGATATGGCATGGCTGAATAAAAATTATGGTCACACAAAAGATACCATCAAGCCACAGGTTGATTTATACAATATTGATGGTAAAGATGTAATCGTTTTGGCAGAAGGACGTTTGGTGAATCTTGGTTGCGCAACGGGCCATCCTTCATTTGTGATGAGCAATTCATTCAGCAATCAAACACTTGCCCAGATTGAATTGTGGACGAATCACAGCAACTATGAAAACAAAGTTTATGTTCTTCCAAAACATCTGGATGAAAAAGTAGCACGTCTTCACCTTGCAAAAATTGGTGTTGAGCTTGATGAATTGACAGAAGAGCAATCTTCTTATCTCGGAATCGCTAAAACAGGTCCGTTCAAGCCAGAGCATTATCGTTATTAGTCCTGAGCTAGTCGAAGGACGAACAAATAAAACCAAAGCCCCGATTTATTTCGGGGTTTTTTATTTTTGTGAACTAAGCGATGGAATACTATTTAGCATCGTTGCGTCGCACTCTTGTACGT
>CAIYPC010000371.1 GCA_903927975.1 uncultured Bacteroidota bacterium
AAAAATATTTTTTTTCAATCTTCTCAATGACAGCATTGGTTCTGTCAGTTTTCCCTCAAAAGCTATGAGCCTGGAGAACTGATTTCTACAAGCTTCTTTATTTTAATTCCAGATACAGGAATGGTTTTGTGAACCGGGATTTTGTTGTAAATTCATATAAGCAATCTTTTCCAAATTCCGTGAATGCCCACTGATTTAAAAATTCATCTTCCTTCTTAATACCCACTTTCTGATCGTAACAGTTTTGTGTTGCCCGACACTTTTTTATTATTCACAAAGCGTACAGTTATGAAAAAAAATTTACGAATCTTCATCGTTCTATTATTCGGCATTTTTATTTTATCCGATGTAGCTCAAGCTCAGCAAGATCATTTTGTTTATGCAATAACCTCGCTTGAAAAAGATGGGACAAGCTGGACTGTATTAAGAAAATTGAACACACAAACCGGGGCATTCAATACTGTGTTCATGAATGGCATTGAAAATAGCCCCGCACTTTTTGATGCAATGAGCAAAAGGCAAGTTGATAATTTTAGTGACGATACAATTGCTAACAGTAATCCACAAATGGCATTTGGAAGTGGTGTCGCAGCGATTGCCTTCAACAAAGAAGCAAACCGTCTTTATTATGTTCCTGTTCAGGTAGATCAACTGCGTTATATAGATCTTTCGACAATGAAAGTATTTTGTGTCACGGGTCAATCATTCAGCAAGGCAGGCAATTTCGCTTTTCATGTTGGCACCATTAGCAGGATGGTGGTCGCGCCAGATGGTTATGGATATTCAATAACCAACGACGGCAACCACCTCTTCCGCTTTTCTACCAATGGAAATACGACAATTTCAGATCTTGGTGAGCTCGTAGATGCAGCGACAAACAATGAAACCATTCATAGTGAATGCTCGAATGCTGGTGGTGATTTAATTGCTGATGATAATGGCAGTCTGTTTCTGATCACTGGAAGCAATCGTGTTTTTAAAATTGATATCAATAGCAAGCAGACACAATTTCTTGGAACAATTTCCGGATTGCCACAAAAATTTGCTACCAGCGGCGCGGCAGTTGATGAAGATGGGAATCTATTGCTGGGAAGTTCACTGTATTCAGATTCTTATTTTTTGGTTGATCCAAAAACTTGGTCAGCTTCACCTTACAAAGCGATGAATGAAATGTATAATACAGCCGACCTCGCCAGCAATAATACGTTTATCACAAAACCATCTTCTTTTTTGAAATTATCTGCTGATGATCTTGCCAATAAAATCAAGCTTTATCCTAATCCAGTATCTAATGATAAATTCAATATTCAATTCAACAATCTCAAAGCAGGCATTTATACAATTCAGTTGACAGATGCGGTAGGCAATGGGGCATTTCAGCAAAAAATAAAAATAACAGAAGCTTCGCAAACGGAAACCATTAATAATCCTGGCAGAAATGCACAAGGGTTTTATTTTCTGAAAATATTGAACGAAAACAATGAAACCATTTTTACACAAATAATGGTGGTTGAGAGATAACAATAATCATTCTTGAATAAATCTTGAATACTTTGCAAACATGGCATGGCTATTTTTTGCAAAGTATTTTATTGTCATTTGTTCAGAACATAGACTTCAGCAAAATAAAATTTCTCTTCTTCAAATTAATTAACAACCCTTATCTTCGCGCAATTCTTTCTTCGATGAATATTCTCATTCAACAGGCGCATATAACAGATCCTCATTCCTCGCACAACGGTAGCATTAAAGATATTTTTATTGAAAACGGCATCATCAAAAAAATTCAGGATAAGATTGATGAGCCCGCTTATAAAATTATCAATGTGTCTAACCTTCATGTGTCTTCGGGATGGGTAGATATTTTCTCTAACTTTTGTGATCCCGGTTATGAATTCAAGGAGACTTTAGAGAGTGGTGCGAACGCAGCAGCTTCCGGCGGCTTCACCGATGTTTTTGTTTTGCCAAATACAAAACCCGCAGTTGATACAAAATCGCAGGTTGAATATATACGTCAGAAATCAAGATTGTTGCCAGTGAACGTTCTGCCAATTGGCGCCATCACAAAAAATACCGACGGCAAAGATTTGGCTGAGATGTATGACATGAAGAACAGTGGCGCCGCAGCATTCAGCGATGGGACGCACCCTATTCAATCCGCAGGACTTTTATTAAAGGCTTTACAATACATAAAAGCATTTAATGGCGTCATCATTCAAATTCCAGACGACAAAAGCATTGGTGCAAGCGGGTTGATGAATGAAGGGATTATTTCTACCCAACTTGGTTTGCCCGGAAAGCCAATGATGGCCGAAGAATTGATAATAGCACGCGATATTAAATTAGCGAGATACACAGATTCAAAAATTCATTTCACAGGCGTTACTTCGCCAAAATCTTTGGAATATATAAAGCGTGCAAAAGATTCGGGACTTCATGTAACATGCTCCGTCACTCCTTATCATTTATTTTTTAGTGATGAGGATTTAACGAGCTATGATACCAACCTGAAAGTATATCCACCATTGCGCACAAAAGCTGATGTTTCTGCTCTGAAAAAAGCAGTGATGGATGGAACCGTTGATTGCATTGCTACGCATCACCTTCCGCATGAATATGATAGCAAAATCTTGGAATTTGAATATGCAAAATTTGGGATGATTGGGCTTGAAACTTGTTATGCAGTTATAAATACTATCTTGCCAGAACTTAGCGCAGAAAGAATAACAGAACTGTTGAGCACAAACGCAAGGAAAATTTTCGATCTTGAAAAAGCT
>CAIYPC010000372.1 GCA_903927975.1 uncultured Bacteroidota bacterium
ATTTTGAATTTTAGTGAATTTGGACTCGACGAAAGATTGATGGAAGGTATTGATGCCATGGGATATACCACTGCAACACCTGTTCAGGAAATGGTAATGCAGCCCATTTTAGAAGGAAAAGATTTGATAGTTAGTGCACAAACAGGCACAGGTAAAACGGCTGCATTTTTATTGCCGTTAATGAATAAGCTGATTACTATTCCGCACGATGCCCATCAAATTAACGCAATGGTAATAGTGCCAACACGTGAGTTAGCTGTGCAGATAGCGCAGGCAATGGAGGGTATTTCTTATTTCACTTCTATCAGTTGTATTGCTGTGTATGGTGGAGGCGATGGTAATTCATTTGGCATTGAGAAGAAAGCTTTGAGCGAAGGATGTGATATGGTGATTTGTACACCAGGGAGGATGATAGCGCATTTGAATATGGGTTATGTGAAATTGAAAGGATTGAAGTATTTGATTTTGGATGAAGCCGATAGAATGTTAGATATGGGGTTTCATGATGACTTGATGAAAATTATTTCGTTCCTTCCAAAACAGCGACAGAACTTATTGTTTTCAGCCACCATGCCAATGAAGATGCGTGAGATGGCAAGAAAAATTCTGGTAAATCCTGTGGAGATTAATATTGCTATTTCAAAACCTCCGGAGAAGATTGTTCAGGAAGCATTTATAGTTTATGAGCCTCAGAAAATTCCTTTGGTCAAATATATTTTGCATTTAAAGGATTTTCAAAGTGTGATTGTATTTTGTTCTAAAAAGCAAAATGTAAAGCAATTAACGCAAGAGTTAAAGCGGGCAAAGTTATCGGTCGAAGAAATTCATTCTGATTTGGATCAAACGAAGCGTGAGCAGGTTTTGCTGGATTTTAGGAATAAAAAGTTGAAAGTTTTAGTAGCTACCGATATATTAAGTAGGGGTATTGATATAGAGGATATTGATTTAGTCATCAATTTTGATGTGCCGAATGATGGGGAAGATTATGTACATCGGATTGGCAGAACGGCACGTGCATCGAATGAGGGGACAGCCTATACATTTGTGAGTGAGAAGGAGCAGCAAAAATTTGCCGCCATTGAAACTCTTTTGGAAAAATCTGTGACGAAGGCACAGGTTCCTGAGCAATTTGGTGAAACGCCGGCGTATAATCCGAGGCCTTTAAGAGGTGGTGGAAGCAATGGTCGGGGAAATGGCGGCGGAGGGCAGCGCAATTTCAATGGAAATAAGCGTCATTAATTTAATGGATAAAATGAATACCCAAAACCGCTGAGAATAATCCACGGCTTTTGGTGAAGTATCCACGGGTAATCTACGGCTTAAGTATGGAGTAAGCATGGAGAGTAGAGTCCTGTTCTAAAATAACTTTATCTGTACGAAGACTAAAATGGGGCTTGAAATATCAGATAAATACTTATTTTTGCCGCCCATCAACCAAGAAAATGGACTGTTCTGTTAGAGGAACAGGTTTTGAAATAGACGAAGAATTTGAAAACAACCCGTTTGTTTTCGGGCCTATAGCTCAGTTGGTTAGAGCACCTGACTCATAATCAGGGGGTCACAGGATCATGCCCTGTTGGGCCCACTTGAAAATCAAGCACTTACGAAGGTTTACTTTGTAGGTGCTTTTTTTGTACTTTTTTTAAAAATCACCCTTTTATTGGAATCTCTTTTTTGCAAGCAATGCCTGTCTATCTTTTAAATTTAGTTTAAACTTCAAAAATATAGTCAATCATAGATTAATTATATAGCAAAAACATCAAAAAGTAAACATTTAGTCAGGTATATAAAAATTCAATTAATTTGAAAGATTAAATG
>CAIYPC010000373.1 GCA_903927975.1 uncultured Bacteroidota bacterium
CTGAGAAACGAGATCTTTAATAAAACCAAAACCTTTATCGTGGTTGAAGAATGTGATTTTTCCGCTCCGCGTTAATTCCGCCTGCGTTGGTGGAACATATTTAGGAACGCCAATCTCGATATCCTCTGCTTTAATTTCAACCATCCTTCTTCTGTCTGGAGGCGTATTTGATAGATTTCCATTTTCATCCACATAAGCCATCATATCATTGAGGCTTTTTCCTTTTTTTGCATTCTCTTTTCTGTCAAGCATTTTTTCTGCCTTGTCTTGACGTTGTTTCATTTTATTTTTTTGCCGCTCTTTTTTGTTCCAAGATTCACTCATGAATTATATTGTTTTAGATTAAATAATAGCCGCTAATTTTTTAAGACGCAAGAAAATGTGAGGAGGGGAAATTAAAATCTATCGGCAAAACCCGCGCAAAGATAATCTTTAAAAACCAGACGATGGATTATTGTTGGTAAAGCAGGTTTAGGGTTCAAGGTATAGCATCATTTCTTTGGATTGTCCTTGTTGCATTCATGAAATATCAAACTAAACTCTTAAGGCTCAGCATCGGAAAACGAAAACTGTTAGCGATTCAACAATTTCATCTTTTGTTTTAAGTTCTGAAATGTTTCCATCGGGCCTTTTGTAGAAAAAAGATTGAGCAGCCATGGCGGAACAGAGCCACCAGGATCGAGCTCAAGTATATATTCAATATGAACTTTCTTATTAGCAATAGCTGTGATGTTCCATGTGCCAGTTGATAGAGGAATGCGCACAATATTTTTTTTCTCCGGAAGATAATTTTTGATGCTTGCAGAAACAACTTTTAATGTGTGGGTAGCAGAATCAAGCGTTATTTTGCAATGCGCATAATAATCCCTGTCCGTTGCTGGCCACGGCACATCAACTACTGAATAATAAATGAATTCTGTTTGACTTATTTTTTTTATTAATATACTCGCCTTTGTAGCGTAGGCCCATTCTGTATATTTCTCAACGTTAGCAAGTATCGCTTCCATTTGCAATAGCGTTCCAACAAAATCCGTTTCTATTTTTATATCATTGAATTTCGAATTGGCTGAAGGTCTGTTGTACATTTTAATGCCATCTTGCTCTTTCACCAAAAGCCACGAACCATTTCCATGAAACGAACCAATTAGTGGCGAAAAAAGAAACAATGCCATTAAAACCTTCATATCTTTTGAACGCTTGAATTTTTATTTGAAAAGATAAACTGGTTTTAAAATTAATCAAAAGAAATCCACACAGCTAAAAAATGAGTGTTAAATTATTCATTCAACTGTCTTCAACTTTCATTCATCGATTTCGTAACCTGCGATTAAAAATAAATTATTTTGCTTTTTTAAAAACTATCTGCTCTGCTTCTTTCTTTACAACATACGAATAGAAATCACGGAGTGTTTGATAATCATCGGGGATAAAATTGGCTTTATTAAATTTAAGCCTACATCTGAGCTGAATGTTTGTATTTGTTTTGTTGATGATGTATTCAAAAAAACCATCATTCTCGTTAAGGTTCACGCGAGCGGATTTAGGAAGTTCATCTATTATGTACCCATTGGGTATTTCCATATTCAACACATAAGTTTCATCACTGCAATATGGCATCTCCACGGGGTATAAACGATCTTCAGATCTAAAAGGATTTTCTTTTATTGCTTCTGATAATAATGGATTGAAATAAATAATATCCTCATCACCTAAAATAAATTTCATAGTATATCTTACACTAACTGGATCTTCTGTGCTATTTATAGAATCTAAAAACATATCAGAAATTTCCACGGGCATACTATAACTTTTCTTTATTTCATTTAAAAAATCCTGTTGCTTGTTTTTTGAAGATTCCTGTTTTAGATGATAAGACTCAATGGAGCCAAATGCTGAAGTAAAAAATCCTTCCAAAGTTTTCCCTTCATTTGAAATGAAGACAGTGGTCTGACTGCTTTCTTTCAAGGAATCTGCAGAAAGATTGATTGACGAATAGGAAGTATCGACAACTCTTGCAAGCCCGTTATAGCAACTTGTTTTAAGATGACCGAATTGCAAAAATTTATTACTAGCGTCTAATAAAATTTTTTGATTGTCTATTTTCAAAAGTGTTATGACATAATTATAATTGTCGATGGATGGATATTTTACAGGAGCAATACCATGATTTCTCGTGCTTAATAAAACTGGTATCGCGGTAAAACCACTTCGTGCAAGCATGGCGGTTAAAAAAAGATTGATATCAGCGATTGAACCAGTTTTTTTCTGATAAGTTTCTTTTAACGGAGCGGTTAAATATGTTCCGGTTTCACCATCGGAAATAAAATTATTTTTTACGTAAGCATAAATCTTTTTTGCATTTTCAAGTTTGGTATTTGTTCCTTCGGCAGCAGCTTTTACGGCATCGTGTATCCAACCTCCTGCCTTATTTAACTCCTCTCCAAAATCATCATCAGAAAGTAAAGAGGAGACTTCGTCGTTCCATGTTTTTATAATTCTGCGCAACGTTTGTTTAGGATACAGAATAGCGTATAATTTAAAATCAATCCCTGTCTGGTAATTTGATAGGGAACTGATATATGGTTCCTTTTTTAACACAGGAGCATTTTTTATTGCCCAAACGTGATTTGTCATTCCTGTAGAAACGCTAAAAATAGATGATAAGGAATAAGGATTTCCCTGATCGTCTATTCCTCCATAATTCGTTGTTGTCTTTTTTATGGTGTCAATATCAAAATGCAGTAGTCCCCTCTTTGTGACCAAGTAAGTGTAATATTCCGGTTGATTCATTTCATATTCACTCCACAAACAAGGGTAATTTTTTTGAAAATCCCATTGAGGTATAGTACCAATTCCAGGATATTGAACTGTATAAGAATATTCTATTATTGATCCCTCTTTGATTTTAGGAAAAGCAAATTTATAAACTGTAATATTTCCCTTTCTTACTTTCACAGCTTTTTCATCCATCAAATCAATATTATCAAAATAAGAAGATGTTATTTTTCCATTCTCTACATTATATGTTTCTGCAGCAAATTTTATAAATTTTTGTTCATAATCTTTTGTAACAACAAGCGGCACTTCTATAATGCCAGCATCTGAGAAACTACTTTTATTTAAAAGCCTTATACGCGCAAAATGAGTAAACTGCACATCAAAATAGCCGTCATTATTTTTTACAAAATTGCTGTAACCACCATCAAATAGATAAACCGCAGCAGCAGAACTGTCAACTGAATATTGCGATACATTAAAGTCCTGAAGTTTTACATCGCCCAATAATATTTTTGGTCTGCTAACTTGGGCATAAGCTGTTGCACAAATAAATGAGACACAAATAATATTTAGAAAAATAAATCTCATCTATTTAATGGTATGAAAATATAATGGGGCAAAGTTTTAAATCCTTCTATTTACAAAAAGGCTTCAACATTATTTCGCCGGAGTAATAATGATATTGCGATAATCAATCGGGCCATGATCACCCTGAATAAGCAACGGACCCGGCTCTTCTTCTTTACTATCAATGGCGCCACCTGTAATGCCCGGAATTTCGCGGTTGCATATCACCGTTACCCCATTCATTACAACTGTCACCATTCTCCCTGTTAATGTAACGTCGAACGACTGCCATTCGCCCGCATCTTTCGCTGCCATTTCACTTGGTGCAATAAAGCCATAGATAGCGCCCAACAACCCTACTTCAGGCTCTTTGCCTTTGCTGTCTTCTACCTGCACTTCATATCGGCCGCGAAGATAAACGCCGCTGTTGCTTTCTTTCGGATAACGAAATTCTATGTGCAGTTTAAAATCGTTGAATGTTTTGTCAGTCACCAGGTTTGCGCCGGAATGCGGACTACGAATAATGCCATCTTGAACAATCCATTGGTTTTCTCCAAGGGCATGCCAGCCTGTTAAATCTTTTCCATTGAAAAGCTGAATGGGTTCGCCCCAAACAGGTTCTTTGTCGCGATGTAGTTTCGGCGCACGATGTGCTGTCCATTTGAAATTTTTTCCATCGCTAGAAATGCCTTTGCCAATAAGACTATCATTCTGAAATGTTGCTTCAAATGAAACATCATTATCGTTTCTCTCCCATTGCGGAGGAATAGAGAAACTCATTTTGTTATTCACAAAATTCACTTTTGAAATTGGTCTTGCGCTTCCCCCAATTCCAACATATCGACCAACCAATGTTTTAACCCCTGAGTGCATCACTTCAAGCCATGAAGGGAAATCTTTTCCGGGCGTATGAATAGTAATGTCCCATCGCCCTTCTAATGGAGATCCTTCTTGTGCAAATAGAAAATTATTTTTTGACACGATGAATAACAAAACTGTTATCAGCAATAAATACTGAGTGAATTTCTTTTTGATTGATGGTATCATTTTCATTCGAATGTTATTATTTGATTATTGCCGTAATGTACTAAAGATGTTTTAATTCTGAGCAAGAGACTATATGCAAATATCATAAGCTGTATTACAATCTCTTTAAGTTTATTGTTATATAAAAGAACAATTGATAAATGGGTTAATTTCTTAGTTTCGTCGCAGCATTTTGCTATTTGGTAGTAACTGGCACAGCGTTATTTATTTTACAATTAGTTTCGTTTATTATTCAACCTTCTCCCCTGTTTATTCGTTTATCACACTAAATAAATATTCATCTCAAAAAAACAATTATGAAAAGGCTCAATTATCTGTTCGCTGCTTTCGCAATCATCGCTTTTAGCGCGTTTTCTGTTATCAAATCGCAAGACTGGAAAATCGGTGAAGATTACTCTATTAAATTTACCAGCAAAGACCCATCAGGAGTGTTTCGTGGACTGAAAGGCAATATTAGCTTCGATGAAAAAAACCTCGCAACATCTAAGTTTGATATGACCATTGACGTTGCCAGCATTAATACCGGAAATGGCATGAAGAACACGCATGCAAAAAGCGAAAAGTGGTTTGATGCAGAAAAATATCCCGTCATCAAATTTACATCCAGTGAAATTACTAGCACTGCAACCGGTTATCAGGCAAAAGGCACACTTGAAATTCATGGCGTGAAGAAAGACATTGTTCTTCCTTTCACTTTCCAAAAAAATGATACTGGAGGCGTATTCACCAGCAGTTTTGACATCAACAGGCTTGATTATAATATCAACATCGCAGAGCCGGCCCATGGAGCGAGCGTTGTGACTGTTGATATTTCAGTTCCTGTTACCAAATAATAAACCTATGCAGAAAAAAATCTTTTTGCATGGCTTGTTTGCAGGCATATTTACTGCAGTTGCGTGTATTGTTTACATACGCGTTTATTTTTTTGCATTTGAGATCAGCTTCAAAAAACTCGTAAACATTGGGAGCGTAAGCGGATTGAGGATGTTGGCATGTATGCTGGCAGCAATCGGATATTGGCTCTCTAAAAAATGGTTTGGGAAAAAAGCAGATATTTTTTTTAATATCACATTCACGCTGCTTTCTTTTGCAAGCATTATTGTTCCAATTTCCATCACATTGCCATTGGATCTGCAAAACCCGGAAATGTTCCCAGGGCTAGCTGTGCCAATGCATTTTTTCCCTGCAATGGGCTGGTACACATTAAAGCCATTTTTTCTGAAAGAATCTGAATGACTTTTTAATAAACATAAAGCCAGTCAGAATAAACACTGACTGGCTTTTTTATTAATGATGGGTAGCAAAGATTTTATTCCTCTACAAAATCCAAATCCTTCGCAAATGTTTCTTGTGTATATAATGCTGATATAAATCCTATCAACAACACGACTACAGCAGTTACCCATGCTGCGGTAACATAATCATTCAGCACATTGCTGCTTCTCAAAAATTTAAAAAGCAAAAGCATTAGTGGCAAAAAACCTCTTACCAAATTCGGTACAGATATGGCAACTGTTGCTCTTAGATTGGTGCCGAATTGCTCTGCGCTCATGGTGATATACAAAACAGAAAGACCAGAGCCAAACCCAAGCCCCATGCAAATCAGATACATGTTGAATGCATTTCCGCCGCCCTTTAGCGCGAAAAATAAAATAATGAAGAATACTATGATGCCATAATATATCAACAAAGTTTTTTTCCTGCTTTTAATAAAATTGCTGAAGATACCAGCACACATATCGCCAAATGCAAGCGCCACATATTGAAGCATCAATGCTTTCGGCTGATCAAAATTTGCGATACCAAATTGTTTTGCAAACTCATCAGAAAAACTAATCAAGATACCAATCACATACCACACAGGCAATCCAATTAAGATCGAACGCAGATAACGAAAAAATTTTTCTCTGCTTTTGAACAACATTAAAAAATTGCCCATCTGAACATGTGCTTTCTTCGCTGAATCAAACATTTTACTATCGAGCACGCCCACACGAAGTAGCAACAGTGCAATTCCCAATCCACCTCCTATAAAATAGCAAAGCCGCCAGTTTTCATGGCTAACATAATGAACAAAATATGCGGTAATCGTTCCCATAACTCCGCTCGTTGCAATGACGGCGGCCGCAAGCCCACGTTTTTCTTTTGGGAGTATTTCACTCGTGAGCGTGATGCTTGCACCTAGCTCGCCTGCAAGACCAAATGCTGCGATAAAACGAATCCACGAATATTGTTCAATGTTAGTGACGAAACCATTTGCGATTGTTGCTAAGGAATAAAGAACGATTGAACTGAACAGTACACTTTTTCTTCCTTTTTTATCGCCCATAATTCCCCAAAAAATGCCGCCAACAGTTAAGCCAAGCATTTGCCAGCTCAAAATGTTTTCACCATAATTTTTCATCGCTGCTTCCTGAACACCTAATGAAGCAAAGCTTGATCGGCGGACAATATTGAAAAGTAACAGATCATAGATATCAACAAAAAAACCTAGAGAGCCTACAATAACCGGAAGTGAGAAAATATTATATTTTTTTGGCTGCATCCGTTAGTGAATTAAAATAATGATGAAAGATAATGGAATTAGTGAAACGAAAGAATCAAGGCACAAAGGCAAGGAACAAGAAATACAGTTTCATAGCTTACTTCATACAAAAATGATAGCCGATAATAGATAGCCAAAACTTAGAATCTATTTTTTTGCTGATACAAATAAAATAGTATTCTCTATGAAAATTTTGAAGTAAATTTCACTTATCAATATGTCTCCTATTTCGAAAAATGATTGTCATGAATACAACATCTTCCATTATGGGTCTTCACTTACGTTACCGGCTTTGGATTGCAGAACTCAATCAAGACATCACGGTGCTTCGCATTTTTGATGACTATCTGAAAGAAATAGAAAACAAGAAAGTAGAACCCGAAGTAAAAAGCGAAGTAGAAAAATATAAAGTTCATTTTACCAGTCTTAGAAAAGAGATCGACGAGCTTAGGCATATCATGCATCTACATAAAATGCAGCTTGCAGCAGAGTCAAAAGATCCAGCACAAATCAACAATGAGAAATCGAAATCAGAGGACTATAATGAATCAGAAAAACATTATCAGATTTTCAGAAAATTATTTGACCAGATCAAAGAAGACTTTATAAAATTTGAGGAGCAATCATTGCAGTAGTGAAAGGCTAATCACTTCATTGTTCATAGTCAGACTTCAAAACCAAAACTTTTATTTCAAATAATCAATATGAGAAAACTGCTTATCGCCAATTTGGCTATCGCTTTTATTCTAATCAGTTGTTCAGCACCGCAAAGTAAAGAAGAGAAAAAAGATCGACTGGCAAAAGCATCCAAAGAAAATAAAAACGGATGGATACTCATACATCTCGAAGGATCTCCATCTGATATCGGATATCAACATGGCTATTTGCTCGCAAATAATATTGACACAAGCATTCAATCCGTTGCATATTTATTGCAGCATGAAACGCATAGAGACTGGCAGTTCTATCGCAACGCAGCTAAAAGTTTTTTGTGGGATAAGCTTGACCGTGAGTATAAAGATGAAATAAATGGTATGGTTGAAGGCATGCAAGCGAAGAACATAAAATATGACAGCCTTGACATCACTGCATATAATGCACTTGAAGAACTTGGTTTTTATTATGTACCCACACTCGACAATATTGCAAAACCCGGAAGCGGTTATAATAAAGCGCCAGGCAATTGTAGTGCATTTATTGCAACCGGCAGTTGTACAAAAGATGGAAAAATTGTGATGGGGCATAATAACTGGACAGAATATATGATTGGTCAACATTGGAATATAATGGCTGATATCGTTCCAGAAAAAGGACATCACATATTCATGGATTGCCTGCCTGGTTTCATTCATAGCGGTGATGATTTTGCGATTTCAGATACTGGCATATTAATCACTGAAACAACCATTACTCAGTTTTATCTTTTTGATTCGACAGGGATACCTGAATTTATGCGTGCAAGAAAAGCTTCGCAATATGCAAATACCATTGATGATGCAATCAAAATTTTTACAACAGGAAACAATGGCGGCTATGCAAACGACTGGCTTATCGGCGATACAAAAACAAATGAAGTTGCAAAACTTGAATTGGGATTAAAAGATTATCGTGTTTGGAGAAGTAAAGACACGGCAATAATTGGCTCTAACTTTCCAAGTGATCCTAAATTGATAAAAGAAGAAACCACTTTTAATATTAATGATGCAACTAGTTCACCAAATGCAAGAAAAAAGAGAATGGAACAATTGATTGAAGTTGATCTGAAAGGAAAACTGGATGCTGAAGTTGGAAAGAAAGTGGAAGAAGATCATGTGGATGCATTGCAAAATAAAAATGCAAATAACCGTTGTGTGATTTGCGGTCATATTGATGAAGATGCTAAGGGCTGCGCAGAGTGGGACCTAAAACCTTATTATCCGATGGGTGCGGTTCAGGGAAAAGTCACGACTTCTGATCTTGCAGGACAAATGCAGATTTGGGCTCGTATGGGACATCCATGTGGCGCTGATTTTATTGGAGAAAAATTTTATAAACTTCATCCTGAATATAAATGGCAGGAAAA
>CAIYPC010000374.1 GCA_903927975.1 uncultured Bacteroidota bacterium
AAAAAAACTATTCCAGATCTGTTATCATTTTTTCTACTGATTGCATCACTAAATTTCGATAGTTTAATTTGCCCGTGAGTTTTGATATCATGATGCCACCTTCAATAAGAGCGATTATTGAAAGTGCAGTTTGCTCCGCGTTAACAGACACATTCAGCTCTTTATTCTCAATTCCTTTTTCTATAATACGAACTATTTTTTTCTTCCATGAAATGATGGCATCGCTGGCTTTTTTACGAAGTTCGGGGTGAGTGTCGTCTGCTTCGATAGCCGTGTTCAAAATAGGGCAGCCACCAGCCGGAAAAGGCAATTTCAAAAAATCATTATACACATGAACATAAGTCAGGAGCTGCTCTTTAACAGCTTTTCGTTTGCTGATTTCAGCATTAATAATGTTGCTGACTTTTTGTAGATTATAATCAAACACAGCCAAAGCCACTTCATCTTTATTAGCAAAATTTCCATAGATGCTGCCTTTTGTCAAGCCAGTCGCTTGGGTCATATCACTAAGAGATGTGCCTGCGTAGCCTTTCATATTAAAGAGAGGGGCTGTTTTTTCGACAATAAACTGTTTTGTTTTTTCTGCTTTACTCATATCATTTAACTAAGACAACACAAGATTATACCGATTGGTATTATTTTACAAATCTTTTATTGAATTAGCCAATTTGGCGATGGCTCAAATGTGAAAATGAAATATAGGCGAGCCTTCATTGAGTAATTTTCTCATTGCCAAATTTTCACATTGACATATTATCACATTGGCATGTTATAATTCCGCTCGCCGAAAATCAAACTCCCAACTCTCACCATCGTGCTTCCTTCTTCAATGGCGATTTTGTAATCGCCGCTCATGCCCATTGAGAGTGTTTGTGGTTTGTGGTTTGTGGTTTGTAGTTGGGAGAACTTATCAAAAAGAGCTTTTAGATTTTTATACTCTGTTCTAACTTTATTTTCATCCTCGCTGAAAGAAGCCATGCCCATTAATCCACGTACACGAATGTTTCCTAATTCATTTAATTCACTCGAATTAATCGCCATTAACGTTTCCTCATCAAACCCAAACTTTGTTTCTTCTTCCGCGATATGAACCTGCAACAAACAATCAACCTCACGGTGATGCTTAGTCGCTTGTTTGTTTATTTCTTTTAATAGTTTCAAGCTGTCAACACCATGGATCAAATGAACAAATGGGATAATGAATTTCACTTTGTTGCTTTGCAAATGACCGATGAAATGCCAGCGTATATCATTTGGAAGTTTAGGTTGTTTATCCACCAATTCCTGCACATAGTTCTCTCCAAAATCGCGCTGACCTAAATCATACAACTGTTTAATGTCTTCGACAGGTTTTGTTTTGGAGACAGCAACCAATTGAACATTCTTTTCTTTCAGCTCTTTAATAATTTCTTTGTAAACTTTTATATTAATCGACATAGGTCAAAATTAAAATGTGCAAACGAGATTAACTCATTTGCACATTAATAAATTATTTAAGCCTAACAAAAGTTAAATTTACTTAGAGAGATGCACGTCATTGCGAGGCTCTGCGAAGCAATCTG
>CAIYPC010000375.1 GCA_903927975.1 uncultured Bacteroidota bacterium
GTCTCCAAACGACTATTAATGTGCATCGACTGCCATCGGAGTCCCTTTTTTAAACCGCTGTAGAAAAATAATCGGGATACAGAAAAGAACGAAGACCCCTATTATCAAATACATATTATCATAAGTGAGCAACATCGTTTGCTTTATCACATTTCCTTCCATTGCTTGATTCGCCATTTGTTGGGCATTTAAAGGACTTATGCCTTTAGCAATAAAACTTTGTACGATTGCTTGGTTTCGCTGCTGGTATGCAGGATTATAAACACTTATTTTTTCAATCAACCCGTTGCGCACCACACCGGATTTTATATGGATCAATGTAGTGAGGATCGCTATACCAAATGAACCTCCCAGTTGTCTCATCATATTATTCAAACCAGTTCCTTGCCCAATATCCGGTCCTTTCAGATCCTGCAACGCAAGTGTTGTGAGCGGAACAAACAATAAACTCATTCCAACGCCACGTATTATCAGTGGCCAGAAGAAATCGGTTGTGCCGGATGACAACGTTGAGTTTGACAACATCCACGTAAAAATAAAAAACATTGCAAAACCTGCTGTGGCCATAAACTGTGCGGGCACTCCACGCTTCAGCATCATGCCTATGAATGGCATCATAAAGATAGTAGCGAGCCCTCCGGGAAATAATATCAGCCCTGTTTGTTGCGCGGTGAACCCCAAAAGATTTTGACAAAACACAGGGAAAATAAATACGGATCCATACAAGGCAAAACCAAGTGTGAATGTGGTTATGATCCCAATGGCAAAACTTCGCTGTTTAATGATCCGAAAATTTACTACCGGATGGTCGGTGCTCAGTTCTCTCCAGATAAAAGCGATGGTCGCAAAAATGGTAGAAAACGTGAGAACAGCTATATATGTTTTCGAGAACCAATCTTCTGATTCGCCTTTTTCAAGAACCACTTGTAAACTCCCAACAGCAATGGTTAGTAATAGAATTCCCCACCAATCAATCGGCTTTCCCTTGGCATGTTTGGGCGATTCTTTTACAAATGTTGAAACCATGAATGCAGCAATCGCCCCCATCGGGATATTTACATAAAAGATATATCTCCAGTTCACATGATTGACGATGAAACCTCCGATAGTTGGTCCCACTGTTGGGCCAACGACTGCACCAAGACCGAACAATGCAGTTGCCATACCAATTTCTTCACGTGGCCAGGTTTCCATTAATATTGCTTGCCCCGTTGAAAGAAGACCGCCGCCGGCAAGCCCCTGAAAAATGCGGAAGGCAACAAGTTCCGTTAAGCTGTGTGCGTTACCGCAAAGGAAAGATGCGATTGTGAACAGCAATATAGAAGTGATGAAATAATTTTTTCTTCCGAAACGGTCGCCAAGCCATCCTGACATTGGCAGGATGATAACATTTGCAACCGCGTAACCCGTCACTATCCAGCCAGAATCTTCCAATGTTGCGCCGAGGTTACCCATGATATCGGGCAACGCAACGTTCACGATGGTTGTATCAATCAGTTCGAGCAGCGCGGCAAGTATCACCGTAATCGTGATGACCCATTTCCTAAATCCATGTTCTGCCATTGGTCAATAATTTTAAATTCAATATTGCAGAGCCGTGAGCTGATGGCCACGAGCAAATTGCTCACAGCTCAAAGCTCATAGCATGTTTATTTTGTATGAACTACCACATTCACGCTCATGCCTGGCCGTAAACGGTTAATGATTGAAGAATCTGCCTGCAAGACAATTTTCACCGGAATACGCTGTACTACTTTCACGAAATTACCTGTTGCATTATCTGGTGGAAGCAACGAAAACTTAGCTCCTGTTGCACCTGAAAAAGATTGTACAATTCCTTCCACTTTCTGATCAGGGAACGCATCTACTTCCACATCCACCTTATCATTCAATCTCAAATGTTCCATTTGCGTTTCTTTGAAATTGGCAGTTATGTAAATATCATTTTCATGCACCACAGAAAAAATTGTTTGACCGGCCTGCACCAATTGCCCCAATTGAATGCTGCGTCTTGAAACAACACCACTTGCTGGTGCTACTATAACGGTGTAGGTTACCTGAAGTTTTGCATAATCGATATCAGCTTGTCTGCTTGCAATGTTAGAAGCAGTTGCCCCCACTTGTGATTGATTAGCGCTTACTCTTTTTGCCTGAGCAGGGAGTTGTGTTTGTGCGACAACCAATTGTGCTTCGGCAGCATCTTTCGCAGCTTTTGCATCATCAAATTGTGCTTTGGTAATAGCCCGGTCGTTATACAAATTCTGATAGCGCTCAAAATCCTGTGTCGTTTTCCAAACCTGCACTTTCGCAGCTTCCACATTTGCCTCAGCGGTGCTGATGCCTGTTTTTGCTTCAGTTACATTTGATTGAGAAACATTTACTGACTGTTTTGCAGAAACCAATGCGGCTTCAACCTGCTGCAGTTTTATTTTATAATCCCTGTCATCGAGCACAACGAGTGTGTCGCCTGCTTTCACATATTGATTATCCTGAAAACGGATTTCTTTCACATATCCACCAACACGCGCCACTACGGGGCTTATATCAGCATCAACCTGTGCATCATCTGTCACTTCGTGGTTTTGATAATATTTATATTCTTTCACTGTGAATATTAATGCACCAACAAGCACCAATGCAAGAATGATGGGGAACACTAAGTTTTTACGTTTTTTTGGTTGTGTCTCGTTCATAAAATGATTCTTTAATTCTTTTATAAAAAATAGTTTGTTGTATGATTACGGTTGTATATGACCGATAGATTTAAGAAGACTGTAATAAGCGATGGTTGCATCAGATTTTGCAAGCTCCAAATTTATTCTTGACTGATATAATAACGTCTGTGCATCAATTCTGTCAGTTGTCGTCGCAAGGTTATTATGGAATTTCGATTCCATCACGCGTTCGTTTTCGGTTGATTGTGTGATTGCTTCCTGCAATACTTTAATCCTATCGAGTGCTAAATGGAATTCCATATAGCTTTGATGCACTTCAGTTTTAACTCTGTCAACCTGTGCGTCTTTGTTGATATCAACCTGCTGCTTTTGAATTTTTGCTTCGCTTACTTTATTTTTTGTTTTGTATAATGAGCCGATATCCCAGCTTGCATTAATGCCCACAACAAACGGAGCCAAAAATGCGCCGCTGCTTGGTATCAGTGCTTTTGACAAATTGAAATAATACAAATTGCCACCCACACCTACCGTAGGTAATTGCTGATCATGAATTTTTTTAATGTTGATGTCTGCGATTTGCGATTGATAATCGAACGATCCAAATTCTTTTCTGTCTTTCAATGCCATTTGCAGATATTGATTGTAGTTGCTGTCAGCATTTAATTTGTATGATAAATCCTGAACCTGAACCGTTGTTGAATCTGGAAGACCAAGCAAAATATTCATATTGTAATTTGCAATGGCACGATTATTTTCCAGCTCAATAATAGTAAGCTCTGTGTTCGATTTTTGCAATTGATATCTAAGCACATCATTCTGCGTAGACAATCCCTGATTTTCGTATTTGGTGATCTCATCCAGTTTGCTTTGTATGTCATCTAAATTTTGCTGAACGATTATCTGACTCTGTTTTATCTTATAATAATTCAGGTATGCATTGATGACATTATAAACAACCTCGTCTTTATCTTTTTCCGCATCCAGTTTGGTCGCTTTTATTAATAAGCTTGCAGATTGTTGAGCATATTTCATCTGATGCCCTGCAAAAATCGGTTCATTAATACTAAGCCCTCCCTGATACAAAACATTATCAAACGGGAATTTGATAGACGTTACTTTGCCGCTATCTCCAGGAATGCTGAGCTTTCTTGAAAGCATCAATGCATGGCTATAACCAGCGGTGACTTTTGCTGAGGGAAGTGCAGCATCTTTGGCTTGCGCAAGCTGCGAAACCGACTGATCGATTCTGCTTTGCGATAATTTCAGTTTCTTACTGTTCTGCACTCCTAATTGCACAGCTTCTTCAATGCTCAGTGTTTTAGTTTGCGCTTTTAATGCAAGTGCACTAATCATTAAAAAAGAAAAAATCCATACTTGCCTTTTCATGTTGATTAATTTTTTATTCTTCATTTTTTATATCCAGATGGGCATGCAATAGTTGTTTCAAATGGGTCTTCAATTTTGGGGACATTTTTTTTCTATAGGTTTCATCGTCCGCCTTATCAATATTAAAAAGTGTTTTATAAAAATATTGCGCAAGCGTAGTTTGAGAAATCGTTCCCATTACTGTGCCAACAGTCAACTCAATATCTACTTTTCTAAAAACTTTTTTCTTTTGCCCATCATGAAGAATTTTCTTTATCTGTTCAAAATTCTTCAGCTTGATTTTAGTAATGAGGTCTTTGATTTCATCAGAACGACTGTTATTAGCCTGTTGCATAATGTTGTGAATGCAAAGGTTGCTCATGATCTTGTCCACGTAAAAATCAATCACCCTGTCAATCTTTTCCCATGGGGTAAGCGATTCGTCTTTATTTAAAGCTTCCAGAATGGTGTAGTTGGCTCTTTGCTCTAGCAATGCTTCCAGCAATTTTTCTTTGGACCCGAAATAATAGGAAATCATCGCCAGATTCACGTTTGCATGCTGAGCAATGTCCCTTACAGACGTCCCCTCGAAACCTTTTTCGCCAAAGAGTTTTTCAGCTATTGCAAGAATATGTTCGCGTTTATCTGCTGCCATCTTATTTTATTTGAGGGCACGAAGTTAAACAAACGTTTGAATTAAACAAACGTTTAATTAAAATTCTTTGAAAAATTTTCCGATGGCAAGAATTTCAGGCGGGAACAGATGATTATGACAAATCCAAATGAGGCTTGTTCTGCAATATGTTTTCTATTTTTTCTATTATCGCAGGCGATATTTTATCAACAACATCCAGCGCTTTTAGATTTTCAACCAGTTGCTCTTTTTTAGTTGCGCCTAAAATTGCGGTTGTTACGTTTGGGTTTTTTATACACCAGGCAATCGCCAGCGACGCGAGTGAAACGCCCATTTCTTTTGCTAATTCGGTAAGCTGTTTCACTTTGTTGATCCGGTCTTCCTGCATCCACCGGTCGCGAAGCCACTCAAATCCTTTAATACCCAATCGTGATCCTTCAGGAAACCCATCATTATATTTTCCGGTTAAAAACCCTGCTGCTAGCGGGCTCCAGATGGTTGTGCCCAATCCCACATTTTTAAAAACAGGCAAGTAATCCTGTTCCATTTTTAAACGATCGAACATATTATATTGTGGTTGTTCCATCGTTGGCGCAATCAAATGATGCTGGTTCGCCACGCGGTGCGCTTCCATAATTTCAGCGCCGCTCCACATGCTTGTTCCCCAATACAAAATTTTTCCTTGTTGTATCAATGTGTTCATCGTCCACACCACTTCTTCAATAGGCACATTCGTATCCGGACGATGGCAAAAAAACAAATCAAGATAATCAACCTGCAATCTCTGCAATGCTTCATGACAAGCTTCCGTTAAATGTTTGCGGCTAAGCCCTGTTTGGTTTGGTTTGTTGTTTTTCCCCCTCCAACCAAAATAAGCTTTGGAAGAAACTGTATATGAAGTGCGATCCCAATTCTTCTTCTTCAAAACCCTGCCCATCATTTTCTCGCTCTCGCCAAGCGCATACACTTCGGCATTATCAAAAAAATTAATGCCGTTGTCATAAGCAATGCCCATTAATTCATCAGCAGTATTATCTTCAATTTGTTTATGAAACGTGACCCAACTCCCAAAAGACAATACGCTTAACTGTAATCCTGATTTTCCGAGATGACGATATTCCATAGCTGAATTGTTATTATTGATGAAAGAAAACGAGAACACAAATCTAAGGCGAATGTTTGCGAAGGCTTCATTTCTTCATCAGATTTTATTAACTTTGCTCCCGCAACAGGCAGATTTGTTTATTGTTCAGCCTGTTCAAAATTAAAAACTGAACTAATAAACGAAAACACTTCAGCATTCTCGCACTGTAAGTTTCTCGTTCATAGTCAGAAAATTTTTTGGAGCCAAGCGACAAGAAGGCTATTAAACATTCTTGCGTCGCACTCTTGTACTGTAACAATTCTATTCATCGCTAAACTGGCGTAACATGCAAACAATTCAAGACTGTCTTAAAGAACGCATTCTTATTATTGATGGCGCTATGGGCACAATGATCCAGCGCCATAAGCTCGAGGAAAAAGATTACCGCGGTGAGCGTTTTAAAGATTGGCATAAAGATGTGAAAGGAAATAATGATTTGCTGAGCATCACGCAGCCGCAAATTATTGAAGGCATTCATAAACAATATCTGGAAGCTGGCGCTGACATTATTGAAACAAATACTTTCAGCAGCACTGTGATTGCACAAGCAGATTATGACATGCAATCATTGGCTTATGAATTAAATGTTGCTTCTGCAAAATGCTCAAAAAAAGCTGCTGATGAATACACAGCAAAAAATCCAAACAAACCTCGGTTTGTTGCAGGTGCAATTGGTCCATTAAATAAAACATTGAGCTTATCACCTGATGTAAATAATCCCGGCTTTCGCGCTGTAACTTTCGATGAAGTAGTAACCGCTTATTATGAACAAATAAAAGGATTGGTTGATGGCGGCGTTGATTTATTATTGATCGAAACCATTTTCGACACGCTGAATGCTAAAGCTGCGATTTATGCAATCAAAAAATATTTTCGCGACACGAATAAAAAAACTTTGCCTGTGATGATCAGCGGCACCATCACAGATGCAAGTGGCAGAACATTGAGCGGACAAACATTGGAAGCTTTTTATGTTTCGGTTATGCATGCCAAGCCGTTGAGCATTGGATTGAATTGTGCATTGGGCGCACAGGAAATGAGACCACATATTGAAGAGCTTAGCCAGATTGCGGGTTGTTATACATCAGCATATCCCAATGCAGGTTTGCCCAATGCATTTGGTGAATATGATGAACAGCCGCACGAAACAGCGCACATTATAGAAGAGTGGGCAGCTAACGGATGGCTGAATATTGTTGGTGGTTGCTGCGGCACAACACCCGATCATATAAAACACATAGCAGATGAAGTGAGCAAATTTCAACCAAGACAATTGCCTGTGTTAGAAGAAATATTATAAAATGAATTTCCGAACCAGTGGTTCGGAAATTGAATAAGAAGCAATAGAAAATATAATGAGCACAATAAAACCATTTTTGCGTCTTAGCGGTTTAGAACCATTGATCATTCGCCCAGAGACAAATTTTGTAAATGTGGGTGAACGAACAAACGTAACCGGATCAAAAAAATTTGCGCGACTTATCCGCGATAATAAATATGAAGAAGCACTGAGTGTTGCACGCCAGCAAGTAGAAAATGGAGCGCAGATTTTGGACGTGAACATGGATGATGCATTGTTAGATGGCGTGCAAGCCATGACAACATTTATTAATCTGGTGCAGAGCGAACCAGATATCGCAAAGATTCCCATCATGCTCGACAGCTCAAAATTTCCTATCATAGAAGCAGGCTTGAAATGCGTGCAAGGAAAATGCATTGTGAATTCTATCTCCATGAAAGAAGGAGAAGAAAAATTTATTGAGCAGGCAATTATTTGTCAGTCTTATGGTGCATCAGTTATTGTGATGGCTTTCGATGAAAAAGGGCAGGCTGATACAAAAGAAAGGAAAATTGAAATCTCCCATCGTGCATATAAAATATTAACGGAGCAAGTTGGCTACGATCCGCAGGATATTATTTTCGATCCAAACATTTTTGCAATTGCAACAGGTATTGAAGAGCATAATAATTATTCAGTAGATTTTATTGAAGCAACGAGAGAAATAAAAAAATTAATGCCGCTCACAAAAGTAAGTGGCGGTGTGAGCAATATGTCTTTTTCCTTTCGTGGAAATGATCATGTTCGCGAAGCGATGCATTCCGTATTTCTTTATCATGCTATTAAAGCTGGCATGGACATGGGCATTGTGAATGCAGGGCAATTGGTAGTGTATGATGAAATAGAACCAAAGCTTCGCGAAATGTGTGAAGACGTTATTCTCAATCGCAATAACGATAATAATGAAGCCACTGAAAAGCTCATCAACTTTGCAGAAACGGTAAAAGCAAAAGGGAAAGAAATAGTAAAAGATGATGCATGGAGAAATACGACAGTTGAAGAACGTCTGAAACATTCATTGGTAAATGGCATCACAGATTATATTGATGCTGATACTGAAGAAGCAAGAGTGAAATATCCAAAACCACTGGATGTGATTGAAGGTCCGCTGATGAATGGGATGAATGTGGTTGGAGATCTATTTGGTAGTGGAAAAATGTTTTTACCTCAGGTTGTTAAGAGCGCAAGGGTAATGAAAAAATCTGTCGCGGTTCTTACTCCTTATATTGAAGCAGAAAAAGAATTGAGAAGGCAAGCACACTTAACAGCAGGAACAGTAAATGAAGAAGGTTCTAGTGCTGCAAAAATATTATTAGCAACCGTTAAGGGTGATGTGCATGATATCGGAAAAAATATTGTTGGTGTTGTGCTTGGTTGCAATGGTTATGATATTATTGATCTCGGTGTGATGGTGGCAACAGATAAAATTTTGGAAACAGCAATAAAAGAAAAAGTCGATATCATCGGATTAAGTGGTTTGATCA
>CAIYPC010000376.1 GCA_903927975.1 uncultured Bacteroidota bacterium
CAATTTTTCAAAAAGGTTATGGGCTTTCAAATATTGAAACGAAAGACAAGAACACTGTAATTAGTAATTTCAATATCGGGTCGCTCACCAAACAATTTACAGCATTCAGCATCCTGCAACTTGCGGAGGATAATAAATTATCGCTCGGAGATAGCATCATAAAATTCTTTCCTCAATTCAATAAAAAAGTGGGAAGCATTGTTACGGTTAAGCAATTGCTCACGCATTCTTCCGGCATTATTGATCATTATGCTTTTGTTGATACGAATATTGTGAAGCATGCGACTGATAAAGACGTACTCAATGCTGTGAAAAATATTGACAGCACTTATTTTCCACCAGGCACTCAATATCGATATAGCAACACGGCTTATTGTCTGCTTGCAATGATCATCGAAAAAGTATCTGGGTTTTCTTATCCATATTATATAAAAGAAAATATTTTCACTCCGTTGCAAATGAATAATTCGCAGGTGCTGAAAGTAAACAATCCGATAGCCAATCGCGTGCTCGGTTATGATAGTTTGCAGAACGGTTTTAAGAGACTGGACATGAACGATGCGATTTTCTTTTCAACAGAAGGAGACGGCGGCATTTATACTTCAGTAACAGATTATCTGAAATGGTTCAACTCGTTACAAACAGCAACGATGCTGGGAAGTGGATGGATTGAGAAAGCAAGATCCGCGCAATTTCCAGTCGATAAGAAAAATAATTTGTCTTACGGTTTTGGATGGTTCATCAATGAACAAAATGAATTTAAAGAAGTGTATCATACAGGATCAAATGGCGGGTTTAGAGCCATTTCATTTTCCATTCCTTCAAAAAATTATCTGATAATCATTCTATCGAACCGCACTGGCATCGATTTGGAAAACATTGTGCAGGAAATCAACAAAATATTGGGAGTTGCAGGTAAATTTTACACTAAAGTTGACGGGCTTGAATCATTTAATAATAGTTCGCTTATTTTTGCGCCATGCAAAGAGACAATATAGTTTTCGATTTAATCAGAAAAGAATTAGAACGCCAACGACACGGCATTGAATTGATAGCGTCTGAAAATTTCACTTCGCTACAAGTGATAGAAGCAATGGGTAGTGTGATGACGAATAAATATGCTGAAGGCTATCCAGGCAGAAGATATTATGCAGGTTGCGAAATTGTTGATCAAACCGAACAGTTAGCAATCGATCGGCTGAAACAAATTTTCAGTTGCGAATATGCAAACGTGCAACCACATAGCGGCGCACAAGCGAATGCGGCATTGATGCTTTCTATACTGCAGCCCGGTGATAAAATATTGGGACTTGATTTGAGTATGGGCGGACATCTTACCCATGGATCACCTGTAAATTTTTCAGGCAAATTATATAAACCTGTTTTTTATGGCGTGAAAAAAGAAACAGGAAGGGTTGATTATGAGATGATGGAAGAAGTGGCAAAAAAAGAAAAACCGAAATTGATCATTTGCGGCGCTTCTGCATATAGCCGCGATTGGGATTATAAAAAGATAAGAGCGATTGCTGATGAAGTTGGCGCATTTGTGATGTGCGATATGGCTCACCCAGCAGGATTGATTGCAAAAAATTTATTGAACTCACCATTTGAAGATTGTCATTTTGTAACATCCACCACGCACAAAACTTTGCGCGGACCAAGGGGCGGGATTATTATGATGAAAAAAGATTTTGATAATCCTTTTGGTTTGAAAGATGTGAAAGGGAATATTCGTCCGATGAGCAACTTGATCGATATGGCTGTGTTTCCGGGAACCCAAGGCGGTCCACTTGAACATGTGATTGCTGCAAAGGCAATTGCCTTCGGCGAAATATTGACTGATGAGTTCACGGATTATGCAGAACAAATTATTAAGAATGCACAAGCAATGGCGAAGGCTTTTGTTGATAAAGGTTATCAACTCATCAGCAGTGGAACTGATAATCATTTGATGCTAATCGACCTTCGCAATAAAAATATCAGTGGCAAAAAAGCAGAACAGGCATTGGTGCAAGCTGATATCACGCTCAACAAAAACATGGTGCCCTTTGATGATAAAAGTGCATTTGTTACTTCCGGCATTCGCGTTGGAACGCCTGCTATTACAACACGCGGCATGAAAGAAGAGCACATGCAGTTTATTGTGAACGCTGTTGATAACGTGCTGATGAATGCAGATGACCAAACCGTGATCAAAGAAGTAAGAAAAAAAGTGAACGAGTTTATGGAGCAGTTTGTGCTGTATCCGGAGCTGGGATAGTGAAGAAGTGGTAAGTAGTAAGTGATAAGTTTGCTTATTACAAAAAGTTACTTTAAATAATTTATATGCTACAAAGATCACAAACTATCTGGCTTTTGCTTGCTGCTGTCTGCGGCTTTCTTACATTGAAATTTCCTTTTTTCACAGGAAATAAGTTAGATGCAAATAATGTGAGTGCATTTACAAAGCTGATTGCGTCGAGCAGTATCATCATTCTTATTCTTACAGTAGCAGTTTTTATTGCAGCACTGATATCTATCTTTCTTTATAAAAATAGAAAACTACAATTGCGGATAACGCTTATAACTTTTTTAGTTTCGCTGCTGAATTTTTTTCTTTATTACATCGAAACAAAAAAATTTGTGAACGGTGATTATAGTGTTACCGTTATATTGAGCGTTGCTATTCCGATCTTTCTTTTGCTTGCCGCAAGAGGGATTTATAAAGATGAAAAATTGGTGAAGAGCATGGATAGGCTGAGGTAGCAGTTAATAGTTCTGAGTCGGGAGTTCTGAGTAGCGGAGACCGACTATGAACTCTTAACTATTAACTAAATAAATTTCCCCGTATAACTCTCCTTCACTTTCTTCAATCCACTTGGAACTCCCGCGTACACTAAGTTTCCGCCCGCATCGCCAGCTTCGGGACCGAGATCGATAACCCAATCTGCAGATTTGATAACATCTGTATTATGTTCAATCACTAATATCGAATGCCCTTGTTCAATCAATGCATTAAAAGATGTGAGCAGTTTTTTGATGTCATGAAAATGAAGTCCCGTTGTTGGCTCATCAAAAATGAAAAGAATATGCCCAAGCCCTTTTCCTTTGCCAAGAAATGATGCAAGCTTCACACGCTGCGCTTCGCCGCCTGATAAGGTATCTGAAGATTGCCCGAGTTTTACATAACCCAGACCAACATCGCTCAATGGCTTTATCTTGCTGATGATATCTTTCTCATCTTTAAAAAATTCCAGCGATTCATCAACGCTCAATTCAAGCACATCAAAAATGCTCTTGTTCTTATAAGTCACTTCAAGCACTTCTTCTTTAAATCTTTTTCCGCCGCACACTTCGCAAGTCAAATGCACATCAGCCAAAAATTGCATCTCTACAATCTGTTCGCCTTCGCCTTTGCAAGTGTCGCAGCGACCGCCATCCACATTGAATGAAAAATGTTTTGGCATAAAACCACGCATTTTGCTCAAGGGCTGTTTCGCATACAAATCTCTTATCTCATCATACGCTTTAATATATGTAACAGGATTACTGCGCGATGACTTACCAATCGGATTTTGATCAACCATTTCAATTTGAGAGATATAATCTGTGTCGCCAGTAATTGCTTTGTGCAAACCAACTTTATCCCCGCCAAATTCTCCTTTCATTTTTTGTAATGCAGGAAATAAAATCTGTTTTACCAATGTTGTTTTGCCGCTACCACTCACACCGCTAACTACGCACAGAATATTCAATGGAAATTCAACAGAAATATCTTTGAGATTATGTTGCCTTGCTCCTTCAACTGTTATAGAACGGTTCCATTTTCGGATATTTTTTGGCGGCTCAATTTTAAATTCTCCTTTGAGATATTTTCCTGTTAGGCTGTCTTTATTATTTATTAATTCATCATAATTACCATGCGCCACCACTTCGCCGCCGAGATGGCTGGCTAGCGGCCCCATATCAATAATATAATCTGCTTCGCGCATCATCATTTCATCATGCTCTACCACAACAACAGTATTGCCCAGATCGCGAAGCTCTTTCAATACACGTATCAATCTTTGTGTATCTCTTGAATGCAGACCGATCGAAGGCTCGTCTAATATATATAAGGAGTTGGTGAGATTGCTGCCAAGCGAACGCGTTAATTGTATGCGCTGGCTTTCGCCGCCGCTCAACGAATTTGCAAGACGGTTTAACGTGAGATATCCCAAACCCACATCTAGCAAGGTTTGCAAACGATGATGGATTTCTATCAAGATCCTTTTGGCAACTTGTTTATCAAAATCATTTATTGACAATGCATCAAACCATTTTTGCAAATCGGCTACAGCCATTTCGCACAACTCCCCAATATGATTTCCACCAACCTTCACATATAATGCTTCTTTTCTCAAACGATATCCATGGCATTCCGGGCAAGGCGTTTTTCCGCGATAGCGAGAAAGCAACACACGATATTGAACTTTATACAAATTTCTTTCTACCTCATCAAAAAAACCATTTATACCATATACATCACCGTGACCTTTCCATAAAGCTTCATATTGTTGCTTCGTCAGATCCATAATGGGTTTGTGCACAGGAAAATCAAATTTCTTCGCGCCTTTCACAAACTGATCTTTCCACCAAACCAATTTTTCTCCTTTCCATGGCGCAACAGCACCTTCATAAACACTTAATCTTTTATCAGGAATTACCAAATCGGCATCAATGCCAAGCACCTGACTGAAACCTTCGCAGGTTGGGCAAGCTCCGTAAGGATTATTGAATGAAAATAAATTTGGAACAGGCTCTTCAAATTTTATTCCGTCCAATTCAAACTTATTGGAGAAATGAGTTTGCTTATCAGCATTTACTTCAATCATCATTTCTCCTTCGCCTTCATAAAAAGCAGTTCCTGCCGAATCGGCAATGCGGTGGAGATCGTCCTCGTCAAATTGTTTTACAACGAGGCGATCAATAAGAATGTAAAATTTGAGATGCGGGATACGGGATGCGAGATTGCCTTCTTGTTCCAGCAAATCATCAATTTTTACAACTTCCTTATTGATATATAATCTTGAAAACCCTTTCTGTAATAAAATATTCAGCTCTTCTTTTGCATCGCGGTTTTTAAGTTGCCTAAAGGGAACAAGGATAAGCACTTTGTCGCCTTCTTTTAATTCGTTGATCGCTTCCAGCACATCCTTCACATCATCTTTTTTCACTTGCTTTCCGGAAACAGGTGAAATGGTTTTGCCAACTCGGGCAAACAATAAGCGCAGATAATCATAAATCTCAGTCATGCTGCCAACCGTTGAGCGAGGCGTTCGCGTAACCACTTTTTGTTCTATAGCGATTGCAGGACAAAGACCTTTTATATAGTCAACATCAGGTTTGTTCATCCGCGCCATAAACTGGCGTGCATAAGCGCTTAGGCTTTCCGCATAGCGGCGCTGACCTTCCGCAAATAAAGTATCAATCGTCAATGAAGATTTTCCCGAGCCTGAAACACCGGTTACGACCACCAGTTTGTTACGTGGTATCTCAACAGTAATGTTCTTAAGATTGTGGACCCTTGCTCCTTTAATAAGGATAGCATCTTTATGCGATGCAGATATTATTGCGCCGTCCTGCTTTTTCTTTTCCTTAATTTGTGCCATTGTAATAAAGAAACAAATGTATTTGCAAATGGAAATAATATTCAGATCTCTGGATTTCAACTTCTACACTATGCATTTAGTACAACACAACCAGTAGCAGATCCTGATGATGGTACATTATGGTATTATAGTGATCCAACGGTTGTTGATGTTATGATTAACGATGGATCTAAATGGAGAGGGTACCAAACAGGATTGATTGATGCTCGCGGATATTCATTGACTTTTGGTACATTGGATCCAGCTGGAGTTATCGCAGCGGCAGTTGCGCCCACCACCCAGACTGACAATACAAC
>CAIYPC010000377.1 GCA_903927975.1 uncultured Bacteroidota bacterium
GTCATTCTTAAGACACCCGGCTTGAATGAGCGCGTCGATCTGCAAGTCTAAATTTTGATCATCTGTACTCACCCGGGCATATCCAATTAATTTTTTCATGATTTTATCAATAAATCCAACTTTAAATGAGTATTTGATAAGTAGATAATGATATGGGTTTTTGATAAAAACCACAAGTCCAAAAACTCAGGTTTTATAACGACTTTTGCAAATTAGGAAATGACGAGAAATTTACTCTCAAAAAACGGTCGTTTTTTGATAAGTAATCAAAGAGATAACTTGCCCACTTAATAATGGTAATCTTTGCGCTCTAACCTAAGATAGCGCGTTCAATAGGTTCTATGCTGTCGTCATTACCCACATCAAATTGAGGAGGTCTTTGTTCTCTATCTATAGAATATTTATGCAAAATGGCTGATTTGGCAAAGGTACCTATTATGCCCAATGTTACTGCAGCACTCGCCATGGCTATTTCAAATTTCGGAGCTACCTGCGCTGCTTGTTCATCACCTATGCAATAATTCACAAGTAAAACTTCATTAGAATCGGAATTTGAATGCGCGCTACTCACGTAAGTATGCAATGCTTGTTGTAAGATTGTTATGACACCAAGAGCATAAAATGCTAGCGTAATGTTGACGCTTGTGCGAGTCGAACACTTTAGTTTTTTTAAGATATCCACTAGAATTTGTCCATTACTGACTTTGCCTGCTAATCTAATTAGGGTATTGGGTGAGCATGAGGCTATATTTTCTATCTCAAATGTTTTACCTGCGGCTTTAATATTATCTCCAAATTGTATGAGATCAAACCTAGTGGAATAAGCTACAGACCAGTAAACCATAATTCCTATGGGTGGATTAATGCTTGCGACGGCATTATCTCCGATCGCTGAAGAAAGTGTAGAGGCAAGTCCTAATGTTGTAATTCTAGTCCAAAGAATGCCACGGACAATTGGTAGCAATTCACGCAAAATTTTTCCAAACAATAAGGCATGTTTGTCTAGCGATTTGGCATATTTTTGTTTGAAAAAGGGAGCTGTTTTTTGGTTTTGAGCTTGTTTGTTTTCAACGTGTTTACGGAAGGCTGCGACAACGTCTGTATACAAATCTGTCGTATAATTAAGTCCACCCACAGAAATTGCTGCACCGATCTTAAGTGGGGCAGGTACTGATGACAGCCCCGCATATACCGTTAAAAAGGCATTGGTAAAACTGGGAATATTGGCTATTAAGCCGATTAGAATATGATAAGGTGCTTGCACAAACGTATTATCAGGCGTTTGTATATCGGTGTCGATGCGGCCATTCATACGATGACCAATATTATTCCAAGTAAGCCAAGAATTACATGCCACCAAAAATAAATAAGGCACAAGTGGCGCAAGAATTTTTTGCTCTAGGGACCTATTTTCATGAGTTCCAAATTCATTTTCCATTACTATAATTAAAATAGGTAAAGATAACGAATATGCGCTGGCAAACAAAGCAACAGTGATTATTTTTAATGTTTGAAATGCTACAGCAGAATTAGCTACCATCGTGTTATCTTCAATAGGATCTGTAGGAAGTTGTTGAATGGTAGTGCTATCTTCTTGTTCATCAAATGGCAGTACAGCGGAGGTTGAATAGTTTTGCATAAATTTTCTATTAGGAAGTTGTTGAATGGTAGTGCTATCTTCTTGTTCATCAAATGGCAGTACAGCGGAGGTTGAATAGTTTTGCATAAATTTTCTATATAATAAATAAATGATTTATTTTATCATAAAAACAACACTAAATGTAATTTTGACGATCAAGTCCTAAAGTTGTTAATCAGCACCCCAAAGGGACCTTTCCGACCGCACCCTAATGGACCCACCAAAACCGCACCTTAATGGACCCAGGGTAACCGCACCCTAATGGACCCACTTGGCATATCAAACTTCCGTTAAAC
>CAIYPC010000378.1 GCA_903927975.1 uncultured Bacteroidota bacterium
GTCTCAGCTTTTATAAATCATTCCAAATCTGCGCAGCAAAATGTTCCAATGAAGGGTCTCTTGCGCCCATTAATAAAAGCACACAATTATTTGTAAGATGTGGGCGAACAGTTTTTAAAAAATCATTTCTATTTTCTACAAAAAATGCAGATCTGTTCAGTGCCTTTATATCATTGATCAAATCATTTGCCGAAATATCTTTTGTTGCCGTGCCACCAGCGTAAAAAATCTCGCTCATCCAAATTTCATCTTCTGGTCTTAATGCTTTTGCTATTTCGTGAACGAAATCATTTCGCAGAAACCTTGTTGGGCCATAACCGTGTGGTTGAAACCATGCGATCACTTTTGGGGCAATATTTTGGCATGCTTCAATGGATGCTGCGCATTTTGCCGGATTGTGGGCATAATCATCAATCAACCAAACGCCATGTTTGTTGCCAAGCACCTGATGCCGACGATAAATTCCTTGGTAATGCTGAAGTGATTCTGCGCAAATTTTTAAATCAACTCCTAATTGATTGGCAACAGCAGTTGCTGCCAAGGCATTTTCCATATTATGCCGGCCGACAGTATTCAAATTGAAATCAATTCCATTTATCTTAAATGAAATAGTCAACCCATTTTGGGTGAAATCAGTTGCAACATAACCTGCATCAGAATTACTATCAATTGAAAAATCATGTTTGATATTTCGTGAAAGTTTTTTTGCTAATGAATTGGATTGGTTCACCACAAAAAGGCTGCGCGTATTTTTTTTGAATGTGATGAAGATTTCCATCAGCTCATCAATTTCCTGATGGTCCTTGTCAATATTTAATAACAATCCAATTTCTGCTTCATATTGAACAATGGAACCATCACTTTCATCTGCTTCAATCACTAATAATTCTCCACTCCCAACTTTTGCATTTCCAATTTTTCCCCGTCCGACCGAGCCATCCGGGCGGGCCTCTTTGATTATACTTATTAATCCTGCGCCACTAATAATCCCTGGCTGTAACCCTGCATATTGTAATATATCGAACAACATAGCGCTGGTGGTGCTTTTCCCAGAGGTTCCACCGACTGCAATTGTCTTTTTGCTTTTTGTGATCAATGCAAGCAATTCAGAACGTTTGATGATAGGTACATTAAGCTGCTTTGCTTTCTGCACTTCAGGAACAGTATCTTCAACCGCAGTTGATACAACTACCAATTCAGTTTCATGATTGATTCCTTCACCGTTTTGCTCAAAACAATGGATACCCATATCCGTTAGTTTCTCCTTTGTTTCGTTAAAAACATTGTGGAGAAAATAACGATCGGAGCCGCTTACATTTTTTCCAATGCCTGCGAGATATTGTGCAATGGCACTCATGCCTGTTCCTGCTATGCCAATAAAAAAAACATTTTTAAAATCCAGATTGTCCCGAATCATGTAGGATTGTTTATCTGCAAATAAAAGAATTAGAAGTGAGCAATGGTGCAGATTTTATTTCACAGCACACACGCAGATGTTGAGAAGTCTATTAAAACTTATACCCAATATTGATCATGAAATTAATTGGCGCTCCTGACCATTTGTTTATATTGTTATATGCGCCCACCCAATAAGTTTTGTTCGTGATGTTATTAAAATTAATTGCAGTGCTCAAATGTTTATAATCATATCTTATACCTGCGTTTAAGATAATATATCCTGGCAGCCTCAATCCTTCCTGCAAAGTATTTCTTGCGCTAACCTGTGAATGTCCGGCAGCGATGCCAAAACCTTTTAAGATGCCTTTTTTGAATGTATATTTTATCCAGGTGTTGCTGGTATTTTTTGGAGCGTTCTCTACTAACTGTCCTTCTTGTGAAGCGATTTTACTTTTTATTACTTTGGCAACACTATAAGAATAAGAAGCAGATATACTAAGGTTAGGAAGAATATTACCGTTCGCTTCGGTTTCAATGCCTTTCGATCTGTCTTCGCCTTGCTGTATATATAAATTGGGGTTTGAAATATCATTTGCGTTCACCGCAACATTTTGAACAGACAACTGATATAATGCGATGGAAGCAGAAAGTTTATTATTGAAAAAATTCCCTTTTATTCCAGTCTCTACTAATTGACTAATGATTGGTTTAAATGGCTCATCAAAAACCTGAGCACTTGTTGATGCTTCAAATGGATCGAAACCTTTGTTGTAAGTAGCATACAAACTGATATTTGGTTTTAGCTCATAAACCAAACCGATGCGTGGAAGAAAAACTTTTTCACTAAGATTTCCTGCGCTGTCATCTTCGTCATCTCCTTTATAAAATTCTTCTCTCAAACTAAATAGTAATTTCCATTTGTTGAGGCTGATTTGGTCTTGCACATATATACCCTGAGTATGGTAAATGTCGCCATCCACATCAGTTCTATCAGAATCAAAATCTGATGACTGATAAGTATTGATTGGTCTTTGAAAATATTTTGGATTTTTTAAGCTGAATGTTCCCACAATCCCGCTTCCAATTCCAAATTGATCAGGTAGCTCATAATACTGTTGGTTCAGGCTCACTTTGCTGCGGATGAAATCATAGCCAGCTAATAATTGATGACTTGCCTTGCCCGTGTTAAATTGATAAGTAAGATAATTGGTGATTGTGTTGGTGACCGTATGATAATTCCATGTGGTATAATAGAGCGAAACGGAATCAGGTGTTATATAATCATTAACGCCATGATCGGCAACATTTTGTTGAGTGATATAATTAAGAAACCCTGTGCTAAAACTTAAATGCTTATTGATTTTGTAAGTAGCAGAAAAAACAGAAGCAAAATCTGTTTCGTGAAGATAATCTCCGGGCTGCGTTACAGAAAGCTTGATAGGTGTTGACTTTAATGTTGAATCATTTTGGAAGCCCGGCTGCCCTCTGTCAAGAACTGTGTTGATGTGCGATATTGAAAAGTCAACATTGATCTGAAATTTATTATTAGGGATGAATGTAAAAGAAGGCGCTAATTGATACGATTTTGCAAAGCCTTGATTGCGGAATGAATTTGTATTATCATAACCCGCATTCAATCTATATAATAAAGTTTTGCTTTTATTCAAAGGTCCGGTAACATCTCCCTGGGCACGAAAATGGTTCCATGATCCTGCGAACACATCAAGTTGTGCCTCGGTTTTTTCCAAAGGTTTTTTTGTAACAAGATTGATGGTGCCACCAGGATCGCAGTTGCCATATAACGTAGCTGTGGGTCCTTTGATCACTTCAATTCTTTCAATATTAACCAACATGCTGCTGGTGTACGTTGTGTTGTACCCGCGAAGTCCGTTGATGTCGCGTGCATTTTCAGCACGAAATCCTCTAATTGTATATTCATCATATCCCGAATATTGATTAACGCCAGAAACCGCATCCACAGCATCTTTCAGCGTGAATTCCATTTTGTCTTTTATCAGCTCTTTGGTAATAGCAGAAATGGATTGAGGAATATTTCTCGATTCAGTCTCCGTTTTATTTCCAAAAAAAGAATAATCGCTTTTGTATGAATGCAATAATCGCCCTTTGATTTCTACATTCTGTAATTGTGAAATATTATATGTAAGCCGAATGGTGCCAAGATCAATCTCTGTATTTTTTTCCAGCACTACAGAGATGGCAAACATGTTCGATTCAACTGAAGATATCATCAGCGTATCCCGTGTTGCGGGAAGTTTCGACAATTTGAAATTCCCATTATTATCTGTCAGTGTAATCCTTTTATTTTTTTTCAATTCTACCGTAACATAAGCAGGGCTGCCATCGGCTGTAATTATTTTTCCTTTAATGCTACCGGTGTTTTTTTGTGCGACGATTGTGTGGTAGCACAATTGTGATGTGATAAATGAAATTAAAAATACAATTTTATTCATGCGTCGTCTCTATAGAAGTTCGATGAGAATAGATTATTTTTTTAGCGCATGGTTTTACTAGAATATTCAGCGTAGTTGGTATGTTGAAATTATCAAAAATTAATCGATAGAATTTATAAACATATCCCCAGAAAAAGCAGTGTTTATATTGGTCCTTGCGCAGAAAGCCAGCCCACAAAACGTTCAGGCCATTTTCTGATTGCCTCGCTGTTATTTTGCTGAACACCAAAGCCATGATCTTCGTTTGCATAAATATATAGCTCAGACGGAATGCCCGCTTCATTGTAGCGTTGGTGCATTTCAGTAATGGATTTTGCAATGTGTTTGTCTTTTTCGCCAGCTAATAGAAATAACGGTGGCGAATGTTTTGAAGGGTTGAATTCTTCCGTGCAGGAGGGATAGATTAATGCCTGAAAATTTGGATAACAGCTTTGCTGTAAAATTTTGTCAGGGTTATTTTTAATCCCTTCATCAAAATGTATTGCTGATAGAGCAGCAAGCTCACCGCCTGCAGAAAAGCCCATCACTCCGATGCGCGAAGGATGAATGTTCCATTCTGTTGCATTAGATCTCACATATCTTATCGCTTGTTGAATGTCAGCTAATGAATGTTCCATAACAGAATACAGAGAGCTCAACTTTTTTGCAAGACGATATTTTAAAACGAAGGTTGCAATGCCGAGATCACAAAAACGCTTGGCTACATTATAGCCTTCATTTTCGATCCAAAGCTCGCGATGGCTACCGCCGGGCGCAATGATTAAAGCCGTTCCTGTTGCAATTTCTGGCGAAGGAAAGTATGCTGTTATTGTGGGATTGTGAATATTTGATAAAACCTGTAGCCCTAATTTTTGAGTTGATTTTTCTTTGCGCTTTTTTATTTTTGCATGAGGCCAAATGAAAATTTCATTTGAGTTAGGGGCATAAGGTTCATCGTTCGGGAAAATTTTCTTAAA
>CAIYPC010000379.1 GCA_903927975.1 uncultured Bacteroidota bacterium
CATCCGTATATATTTCGGTTGAAGCCGATCCGCTGATTATTGCAAAATACCCTGATTCCTTTTTATCAGAAACAAATTGCTGCGCTGAAGCAATTTGAAAAATGTACAGCGCAATCAAACTCATCAACAACAATTTCTTTTTCATAACTATGGAGATGAAGGAAGCGTGAATGGACAATGGTGAATGGTGAATGTTTCACAATTGCCATCCCTTAATAATATTTTCAATTGATCCGCCCAAAACGAATCAACAACTCAATCTATCAACTTTTCACCCAACTCAACTAAAACCCGACTGAATTTCCTCCATCAACAGGAAGAATAACTCCTGTAATATATTTAGCCGAATCCATTGCAAGGAACAATGCCGCATCGCCAATATCAGAAGGCTCTCCGAGCATTCCCATTGGGGTTCTTGACAATACTCTTTCTTTTCTCTCTTTATCGTTATTCAATGCTTTTGCAGACATATCTGTTGCAATAAATCCAGGAGCAATGCAATTCACGCGAATGCCTTTGGGTGAAAGCTCTACTGCCATTGCCCTTGTCATTCCTTCAATAGCCGATTTTGAGGCAGTGTAGGCGATCACCTTTGGCAAACCATATTGTGAAGCCATTGAACTAATGTTGATAATAGATCCTTTGCCATTTTGAATCATTTTTTTCGAAACCTCTCTCGATAAGGCAAACATCGCAGAGACATTTGTTAAAATGATTTTCTGAAACTCTTTATCGGTCACTTCTGTAAATTCTTTTTTTAAGTTAATGCCGGCATTGTTTACTAAAATATTTATTTGACCAAATTCGCTGCTCAATTTTTCAATCAGATCTGGAATGCCCGACAGTTCATTCAGATCAAATGCAACTGGTTTACATAGTTTGCCAAAACGATTTTTTGCCGCTTCCAACTTTTTCTCATCTCGGCCTATGATAATAGTAGTTATATCATGCTCAATAAATTTTTCAGTGATGGCGAGACCTATGCCAGATCCGCCTCCGGTTACAATTGCTAGTTTGTTTTGATCTGTGTTCGGCATCTATATTATTTTCTGTTTGATAAAATAAAAAAATTAAAAAGACATTTTATCAAGCAATCATAACGAAAATATACTGTTTATTTTTTTATTCGGATACGCATGACAACCTGATAAAATAGTATCACTTTAATACATCATATCATCGCATTATTAGAATCCTATTTATTAAATTAGCAAAAAAAATCTTTCATACGTCTTAAAAGCTCTATAATTTTTTATTAGTTATGATGCAATCATTAGTATTTCATGTCATCATCGTTGCGATGGTCCGTTCGCCAGCATACCAACGATGATCATTCGGTTTATAATTTACATTTCCTCAGCTAGCTTGAACTGCATATTATTAATACCTAATCCTAACTTAAGCTCAATTATAATCATACGTTCACGATAACCGAAAATTTATTAAAATAATTTTCAAGATGAAAAACATTTTAAAAATGAGAAAACAGAAGCATCACTAACGGTAACGAACACCGAAAAATATAAACCTGATGAAGTGGTGGAACTTTATGTGACGTATGAAGGAACAAATATTATTGATGCGCCACTGTATGCGTTAAAATCTTTTAAAAGAATTTCTCTTGAGCCTGGAGCATCATCGGTTGTAAAATTTAATATCACTCCAACTATGCCGCAGTTAGTGAATGGTCAAGGCCTGTATATAAACCCTTCGGGGAAATATAAAATCAACATTGCAGAATCTCTACCATCTAAACGAAGCGAAGCATTGGGCGCAGCAAAGCCTGTCCAAATAGAAATAACGGTGAAGTAAACACAGAAATTTTTCCGAAGATATATTTCTGATTACTTTATTTTCGCAACCAAAAATTTCACTTATGCTAATGGAGCAAACGATGCGCTGGTTCGGGACAAATGATGCCGTAAACTTATGGCATATCAGACAGGCGGGATGCACGGGAGTAGTTACTGCCCTTCATCATATACCAGTTGGCGATATTTGGTCGATAGAAGAAATCAATAAACGAAAAGCTGAAGTAGAATCCGCTGGCTTAACATGGACCGTTATTGAAAGCCTTCCGGTTCATGAAGACATCAAAAAACAATCAGGAGATTATTTAAAATATATTGATAACTACAAGCAAAGCCTGCGAAATGTTTCTGCTAGTGGATTGAGAGTAGTGACATATAATTTTATGCCGATACTTGATTGGATGCGCACTGACATTCTTTATGAAATGCCCGATAAAAGCAAAGCGCTCCGCTTTGAAAAATCTGCATTCATTGCATTCGATCTTTTCCTGCTCAAAAGACCGGATGCTGAAAAAGATTATTCCGCAGAAGAAATAGAAAGAGCAAAGCAGCGATTGGCATCAATGAGCGAAAAAGAAAAAGAAATATTATATCGCAACGCATTGCTCGGATTACCAGGGAGCGAAGAACGCTTTACTGAAGAACAAATATTGAACGCGCTGAAAACTTATGAGCATATTGACGCAAAAAAATTAAAGGAGCATTTGTTTTATTTTCTACAGCAAATTGTGCCTGTTGCTGAAGAGCTCGGATTGAAAATGGCTATCCATCCTGATGATCCGCCCTACCCTATTCTCGGTTTGCCAAGAATTGTGAGCACGGAACAGGATGCATATGAATTGTTGAATGCGGCTCCTTCGCCCGCAAACGGCCTTTGTTTTTGCACAGGATCTTATGGAGTGAGAGAAGATAACGATTTAACGGGAATGGTTAACCGATTGGGCGAGCATATTCATTTCATACATCTTCGCAGCACAAAAAGAGATGAACATGGAAATTTTTATGAGGCAGACCATTTAACCGGGGACGTTGATATGTATGGCGTAGTGAAAGAATTAGTTTTATTAATGAAGAAAAGAGGAGAATCAATCCCTATGCGCCCTGATCATGGCCATCAAATGCTGGATGATTTGGATAAAAATAGTTATCCGGGATATAGTGCCATCGGGCGTTTGCGCGGTATTGCCGAATTGAGAGGGCTTGAATTAGGGATTCAAAAAAATCTCTCATAATCAATAATATCTTCCTATTAAATGATTTTCTATAATCGTCTTTTTTAATTCTATCGGATCTATCGGGCCGTCTTTTGCATACACAATTTTGCCACCGGGTTCTACAAGAATAGTATATGGAAGTGCGCCTTTCCAATTTGGATCCACGGCTTCTATTAGTTTGTATTTATCATCAATCGTAAAAAGGTAATTCTTATTTGATGCCTGCTGATTTTTTAAAAAACTTATCACCTTGTTTTGCTTTTCTAATACATCAGCGCTTATACTTACAAACTCAAAATCCCTGTCGCGGTACATTCGGTTTATCGTTACAAAATCTGGAAATTCAGTAACACATGGGCCGCACCATGTTGCCCACACATTAATCAATCGAAGCTTATCAGAAGTATTTTTCATCAAATCTTTCAAACCTGTTTCATTAATTGTGTCAAGCTTTACAGATTCCTTAGCCCAACCTTCTTTCGCTTTTTCAATCCAGTTTCTTTTATCTGACCATTTGATCGAGCAACCAAAAACCTTCGTTGTTTTCACCAACACTTCTTTATCACTCAATAATGCCTCAATAGCATCCCGCGTCTCAAATACATGTGGCGTTTTAGCATGACGATCTTCATCATCAATACGTCCTTGAAAACGAAGCTTTCTTTCCTTATCAAAAATAAAAACATGCGGTGTAGCAACTGGCCCATAAGCTTTTGACATCGTTTCCGTTTCTCCATCATATAAATAAGGAAAATTAAATCCTCTTTCCTTTGCACGGATTTTCATTTCATCAAACGAGTCGCCGATATCGCTGAAGTCAAGCTCATCTGGTCTCAGTGCAAGCGGATCATTCGGCATCACCGCAACAACGGCAAC
>CAIYPC010000380.1 GCA_903927975.1 uncultured Bacteroidota bacterium
AGTATCGTTATCTCCAATCCTTTTGATGATTTCAGTATCGTTTGCGCCCCTAACATCACAGTATTTCCAGTGTCTTTATCTGCGATATAAAAACGAAAAGTTTTTTTTTGTTTCATTCCCTTGTCTATATAGGTGAGTATTTACCGTCGCAACGATGTCCAATTTGTATTCCATCGCTCATCACCAAAAAATAACAATAAATTTATACTGTTACTATTTCTCACAACTGGAAACTGAAAACTCTTAAAGATATTTCATCGGGTTTCTCTTCGCAGACAAAATATATCTTTTGATGTTCATCCAAAATGCGAGCACGAAATAAATGATGAGGGGCGAACCGAGTGTGAGGAAAGAAATGTAAACGAACCAAGTGCGGATGCGTGAAGTGGCGATGCCAAGCCTTTCGCCGATGGCTGTGCAAACGCCGTAAGCATGCCATTCGATGAAGTGTTTTATCTTGTACATATCACAAATTTAAAAAAAATTGCCACAACCTGAAACCTTTCTGATAATAGGTTAACGCATTTTTAGGTAAATTCGCATCTCCGGTCTGAAGACCGGAGCTAGTTAAGGGCCTTATATCCTTAAAACTCTAAAAAATAAATTTACTATGGTGTTTGATTTGGACCTCATCAAAAAACTCTATTCTGAAATGCCCGCAAAAATTGATGCGGCGCGAAAATTAGTCGGGAAACCTTTAACGCTTGCTGAAAAAATATTGTACTCGCATTTGTTTGAGTCGCCAACAAGGGCTTATGAAAGAGGAAAAGATTATGTTGATTTTGCTCCAGATCGCGTGGCGATGCAGGATGCAACGGCACAAATGGCATTGTTGCAGTTTATGACATGCGGCCGCGCAAAGGTTGCCGTTCCATCTACGGTCCATTGCGACCATTTGATACAAGCCAAGTCTGGCGCGGTTTCTGACCTTGCCACTGCAAAAGATGTAAATAAAGAAGTGTACGATTTTCTCGCTTCTATTTCTGATAAATATGGAATTGGCTTTTGGAAACCTGGTGCAGGAATTATCCATCAGGTGGTGCTTGAAAATTATGCATTCCCTGGTGGCATGATGATCGGAACGGATTCTCACACGCCGAATGCAGGCGGATTGGGAATGGTGGCGATTGGTGTTGGCGGCGCAGATGCAGTGGATGTGATGGCAGGCCTTGCATGGGAACTGAAAATGCCAAAACTGATCGGCATAAAACTCACCGGAAAACTGAGCGGCTGGGCTTCTGCAAAAGATGTGATATTGAAAGTGGCTGGGATACTTACTGTGAAAGGTGGCACTGGCGCGATTGTGGAATATTTCGGCGATGGCGCTGACAGTCTGAGCGCAACTGGCAAAGGAACGATTTGTAATATGGGCGCGGAGATTGGGGCGACTTGTTCCATTTTTGCTTACGATGAAAAAATGAGCGCTTATTTAAAAGCAACCGATCGCGAAGAATTGGCTTTGCTTGCTGATAGCATTAAAAAATATTTGAGGCCTGATGAAGAGGTGTATGCAAATGCAGAAGCATGTTATGATCAGTTGATAGAAATTAATTTGAATGAACTGGAGCCTTATGTGAACGGACCTTTCACGCCGGATCTCGCATGGCCTATCAGCAAATTTGCTGATGCCGTGAAAGCAAATAACTGGCCTGAAAAATTGGAAGTGGCGTTGATTGGATCTTGCACCAATTCTTCTTATGAAGATATCAGCCGCTCTGCATCATTGGCGCAACAAGCAATTGATAAGAATTTAAAAACAAGAGCAGAATTTACGATTACACCTGGCAGTGAGCAAGTGCGTTTCACCATTGAGAAAGATGGATTTTTAAAAATATTTGACAAAATTGGTGGCGTTGTTCTTGCAAATGCTTGCGGGCCTTGCATCGGACAATGGGCAAGACATATTGATGATCCCACCAGAAAAAATTCCATCATCACCTCTTTCAACAGAAATTTTGCAAAAAGAAATGATGGTCTTGCGAGCACACATGCGTTTGTTGCATCGCCTGAAATCGTTACTGCGCTTGCCATTGCGGGCGACATCACTTTCAATCCACTTACTGATAAATTAATAAATGAAGATGGCGAAAGCGTGATGCTCGATGAGCCAACAGGTCTTGAATTACCGCCAAAAGGATTTTCAGTGGATGATCCCGGCTATCAAGCACCAGCAGAAGATGGAAGCAAAGTAAGTGTTGTGGTGAAACCAGATTCACAGCGTTTGCAATTGCTTGCACCATTCGATTCATGGGAAGGAACAGATCTGAAAGGATTGAAACTATTGATAAAAGCAAAAGGCAAGTGCACAACGGATCATATTTCTATGGCTGGTCCATGGTTAAAATTCCGCGGTCATTTGGATAATATTTCTAACAACATGCTGATCGGTGCCGTGAATTTTTATACTGAAAAAACAGATTCAGTAAAAAATGCGTTGACGGGAGAATATGGACCAGTGCCTGCAACAGCGAGAGCATACAAAGCGGCTCATATCGGAAGCATTGTGGTGGGCGATGAAAATTATGGCGAAGGTTCATCACGCGAACATGCTGCGATGGAGCCACGTCATCTTGGTGTCCGTGCAATTTTAGTGAGAAGCTTTGCACGCATTCATGAAACGAATTTGAAGAAACAAGGAATGCTTGCGCTCACTTTTGCCGATAAAGAAGATTATGACAAAGTGCAGGAAGATGATACGGTTGATATTCTTGGACTCACAGACTTCACGCCTGGCAAGCCTTTGATAGTTGTGCTGCATCATAAAGATGGAGGCACGGATCATGTAACAGTGAACCATACCTATAATGAGCCTCAGATTGAATGGTTCAAAGCTGGCGGTGCATTGAACGTGATAAGAAGACAGTTTGCATAACATCAAAATGTTTTAATAATAAAAACCCAATGCAATGCGTTGGGTTTTTTGTTCTCCGTAGCTCGTCGCTAATAACAATTACAAGAACGGGAGCCTGCTTTACTTTTTCATTTTGAAAACCATTTTTTCATTTTGGAATGGTTTTATAATCATCACTTTTTTAGCAAGAAAAATTATTTCTTAAACAAACTCCTTTCTGTACAGGCTTTTATAATGCCCTGATCAATTGAGATTACAAAGGGTATTATTATTGATATTAAAATAGGTTCAATTTTCCAATCATTACTAACTGTCCTGTCATGCACATTTCAGTAAATGAACCTGAACAAGGAAAATATTAAAAGCAGTGCAATCATTTTGATTGCATGGGCGATTGCATTGAGCCTTGTCTTTCTGGTGATTGAAAAATTTAAACTATTGCTGCCAAAATAATTTTAATCAACTATTGATTAAAGCAAACCAAATTAAATACTATACGCAACCCTCACCATGTCATCAATTCATTTGAAAAAAATCTCTGCAGCAGGATTAATCGTTACCCTTGGAATTATTTACGGAGACATCGGCACATCACCACTTTACACTTTTCAAACAATTTTAAATGAAGGCGGCAAAGTTACAGAAGAGCTTGTGTTCGGCGCCATCTCCTGCATTTTCTGGACGCTGACTTTACAGACCACTTTCAAATATGTTTTCATAACACTTCAGGCTGATAATAATGGCGAAGGCGGCGTTTTCTCACTCTATGCATTGGTTCGCAGATACGGAAAAAACTTAGTTTACCCGGCTATTATCGGAGCTGGTACATTGCTCGCAGATGGCATCATTACACCACCAATCACAGTTACTTCCGCGATAGAAGGACTTAATCAGGTAAACGGTCTTGGAAGCGTGATTGTGCCTGGAAATAATTTAGTGATAGAAATTGTGCTGGTAATTATTTTGTTGCTATTTGTTTTTCAGCGCTTCGGCACAAAAATAGTTGGCGGAGCTTTCGGGCCTGTTATGCTGATCTGGTTCACCATGCTGGGTGTGCTTGGCGTTAGTCAGATCATTCATTTCCCACATATTTTTAAAGCACTGAGCCCGCATTATGGAATCAAGTTATTAACGCTTCACCCGAATGGTTTTTGGTTGCTCGGTGCCGTGTTCCTTTGCACAACTGGAGCAGAAGCACTGTATTCAGATCTTGGCCATTGCGGCAGAAAAAACATTCAGATAAGTTGGATGTTTGTGAAGATAACGCTCATCTTAAATTATCTCGGACAAGGCGCATGGGTTTTATTACGGCATAATGATAGCATCGGAACTATCAATCCTTTCTTTGCAATTGTGCCGCATTGGTTTTTGATACCAAGTGTTTTCATCGCAACTGCAGCTTCCATTATTGCAAGCCAGGCATTAATCAGTGGATCATTCACGCTCATTAATGAAGCCATCAGTTTAAATTTTTGGCCGAAGGTGACCGTTAAATTCCCAACAGATATAAGAGGACAGATTTACATACCAAGCATCAATTGGATTTTATGTCTCGGATGTTTTTTAGTGGTATTATATTTCAGAACATCTGAGGCAATGACTGCTGCGTATGGATTTTCAATTACCATCGCGATGCTGATGACAACAATATTGATGTATTATTTTCTTCGCTATGTAAAACATTTTCCGCTTTTTTTAGTCGTCATCATTCTTGTTGTTTTCTTAACGGTCGAGTCTTCATTTTTTGTTGCTAATGCCGTGAAGATTGTGAAGCGATTGTTCTTCCTTGTGTTTGAGTTCGGACTGATATTCACTATGTATATTTGGTACAATGCAAGAAAAATCAACAACCGTTTTTTAACTTTTATCAATTTGATGGAATACATCCCATTGCTTGAAAATTTAAGCAAAGATGAAAGAGTGCCCAAAGTCTCTTCGCATCTTATTTATCTCACAAAAGCAAACAGACCAACACACATCGAGCAAAAAATAATTTATTCAATTTTCAGCCATAATCCCAAAAGAGCCGATGTGTATTGGTTTGTGCATATTGAAAGAACTGACGAGCCATACACGATGGAATATGGTGTTGAGGAATTGAAAGAAGACAAGGTAATCCGTGTTGAATTCAGGCTTGGCTTCCGTGTGCAGCCGCGAATTGGGCTGATGTTTAGAAAAGTGGTTGATGAAATGACCTGTAATAAAGAACTTGATATTGTTTCGCGATATCCAACGCTCAAAAAACATAATATCGCTGACGACTTTAAGTTTGTGATACTCGAAAAATTTCTTTCTCACGATAATGAATTTTCCGTTCGTGATGGATTTATATTGAACAGCTATTTCGGCATAAAAAAATTATCGCTTTCGGACGAAAAAGCATTCGGTCTTGATTCGAGCGAAACCGTTGTTGAAAAATTGCCGCTCGTCGTGGTGCCAGCTTCTAATATTAGCTTACATAGAGCTTATTACAAAATACACAAAGCTGATCATATTTGATTTGGAAATATTTTGTTGTAGGAAACCCGTTGCTAAGCAGCGGGCTTTTTATTAAATCAATCACCCTGTTTGATTTGACAATATTCTACTGATAAAAAACTCACATCATATTCTCCTCCAAAAACTGCCTCGCGTTCATCACTGGCATTTTGGAGAAATGAAAATCATTGATGTCTTCGGTGACAATCCATTTGCAACGAGAGTTTAGCGCTGCATAATATTCAAGGCCGTCTTCAAAATCGCCAACAGCTTTATCCTGCAAAGCTTTCATCACAACATTATGGTCAGCTTCCGCAATTTTTATTTTTGAAACAAGCAAGCTGATTTTATTTTTAGCTGATGCACTTCCGCTTTTCTTTTCAGCAAAATAAAATGCAATAGCCAAACAAATCGGTGAAGTATAAATTTCAAATTTCGTATTATCAGCAAGGCTCAGCACTCGCGCAGAATAAGTGAACAGCGGATATTCTTTATTCAATATCGAAACCAAAATATTAGCATCCAGAAAGATTCTCACTTTTTGGATTTTAAATATTCGCTTTTCAAATCCTTTCTGTTTCGAGGTTTTGTTTTGTATTCGGCATCGCCTTCTGCCACCATGCTCACCCAATCAGAAACCGGAAGATCTTCAAGGCTTTTGTAATGACCGCTTACGATGCGGCTATATAAAAATTCAGTCAATCGGGAAAGGCTGATATTTTGCGATTCTGCAAATTTTTTTGCTTTGTTTATGACACTTTCATCAAAGCTCAATGTGATTTTCGCATCCATAGAATTTATTTTATACGACAAAAATAATATTTTTATACGTACAAAACAGAGTTTATAGTCGATAGCCCATAGTCGGAAGTTTCCATATCGAGTTACTTTCGTCTAATCCCATTATACTTTGAGATTATGGGTGCCAAGCTATTCACCATTGACCGTTCATCTTACCATTCAAAAAAAATTCTTTTGGAACGAATTTATCTGCTGCATTATCTTTGCACATGGCAAGAATAAATAACTCCAGCTCTAAAGCAAATCTCCCAACTAAATTTTTCGGCGAAGGATTAACGTTTGATGACGTATTGCTTCTTCCTGCATATTCTCAGATATTACCGCGTGAAGTAAGCATCAAAACTAAGCTTACAAAAGAAATTTCATTGAACATTCCAATGCTCTCCGCAGCCATGGACACGGTTACAGAAGCATCATTGGCAATGGCAATTGCTCGCGAAGGCGGCATCGGCATCCTTCATAAAAATATGAGCATTGAAAGTCAGGCAGAACAGGTGCGCAAAGTGAAAAGAAGCGAAAGTGGATTAATCATCGATCCGATAACCCTTCACGCAGAAGCCACTATCGGTGATGCTTTGAGGCTAATGAAAGAAAACAAAATCGGAGGCATTCCCATCGTTGATAATAACCAAAAACTGGTTGGCATTCTTACCAATCGCGATCTTCGTTTTGAGGACGACAAGCGTAAGAAAGTAAAAGATGTGATGACCAAAGAAAATCTCATCACTGCACCTGAAGGGACCGACTTAAAAAAAGCAGAAAAAATTTTACAAGGATATAAAATCGAAAAGCTACCGGTTATTAATAAGTCGGGCAAGCTGATTGGCTTGATTACCTATAGAGATATTCTTCAGCTCACCAGTTATCCAAATGCGGTAAAAGATAGCTATGGCAGATTATTGGTTGGTGCCGCACTTGGCATCACCCGCGATATGCTCGAGCGTGCATCAGCGCTTCAACAGATAGGCGTTGACGTTGTTTGTCTTGACAGTGCACACGGTCACAGCAAAGGAGTAATAGATGCATTGAAAAGTGTGAAAAAGAATTTTAAAACCCTGCAAGTGATTGCAGGAAATATTGGCACAGCCGCAGGTGCAAAAGCATTGGCGGAAGCTGGTGCTGATGCAGTGAAAGTCGGTATCGGACCGGGCTCAATCTGTACCACAAGAATTGTTACAGGAACCGGCGTTCCACAAATCACAGCCGTGATGGAAGCCGCATCAGCATTGAAAGAAAAAGGAATCCCATTAATTGCAGATGGAGGTATCCGTTACACTGGCGACATGGTGAAAGCACTTGCTGCGGGAGCAAACACAGTGATGATGGGAAGCGTGTTTGCGGGTGTTGAAGAAAGCCCCGGCGATACAATTATTTACGAAGGAAGAAAATTCAAACAATATCGTGGCATGGGATCGATTGGAGCGATGGCGCAAGGCAGTAGCGATCGATATTTTCAGGATGTGGAAGATGATATTAAAAAACTGGTTCCCGAAGGAATTGAAGGGCGTGTTGCATTCAAAGGAAATCTGAGCGAAGTAGTAACGCAATATGTTGGTGGCCTTCGCGCTGGGATGGGCTATTGCGGAGCAAAAGATATTGAAGCATTACAAAATGCTCAGTTTATTAAAGTGACTAGCGCAGGCATGCAGGAAAGCCATGCACATGATATTGAGATAACAAGAGAAGCACCGAATTATAGTAGATAGTGTGGAATAGTTGATAGTTGATAGTTCATGGTTAATAGAAGAGCGTTTATTATATTCAATCGTTGGTACTTGGACAGATTTTTTTCATAAGTTTTGCAAAAAAGAATTTATAAAGAACCGAAGATGAGACTTTGCGCTTCCTCTATGAACTATGAACCATCAACCATGAACTATCAACCATAAACCCTCTTTGCAACTTTGCGTGAAACGTTTATCTTTCTAAAAAAAATCCATGAAATTGTCGGGCAGATTTTTTTTCAGTCTAATATTTTGCTTGGCATTTTGCAATTCTTTTTCGCAACCAGACACATGCCGTTTGCGTATCAGCTTGCTCACTTGCGGGCCAGGCGATGAACTGTATTCAACTTTTGGACATACTGCAATAAGGATCATTGACAGCTCAAATAAATTAGATG
>CAIYPC010000381.1 GCA_903927975.1 uncultured Bacteroidota bacterium
CGAGATCTACACCCTATCCTACACTCTTTCCCTACACGACGCTCTTCCGATCTCAAAATTTGAGACAGGCGCACGCGTGGCAATTAGAAATATTGCCAGCTCTAGTGATTTTGCAATTGATGAAAATGGTAATTACATACCGCAACCACTTTTGTCTTCTGTTTACAGTTATAGAGATAGAGTTTATGCTGGATATGCAACTTATACAAATGCAATAAAAGATTTCGGTTATGTATTGGGGTTACGTGCTGAAAGTTCGGATTATAATGGTACATCTAATTATGCGGTAGCTGATGGATCTTCAGCCAATACGAAAGATACTGTCGGCACATTTGGGAACAAATATCCAATCAGCCTTTTCCCAAGCGTTTTTATTTCACAGAAACTGGGAGGCTTGCAGGAATTGCAGTTGAATTATACAAGAAGGATTGATCGCCCTAGCTTTTTTCAACTCTTCCCCTTTACGGATTATTCAGATTCTCTTAATCTAAGCCGTGGTAATCCTGCACTGAAACCTCAGTTCACCAATTCATTCGAACTCTCTTATCAAAAATCATTTCCAAAGAATAACACACTTATTGCATCAGTTTATTATAAGCACACAACTGATTTGATAACACGTGTTCAGAACCCCGGTAAAAATCCAATCAACGATTCTGCTGTTTTCATCAGCACATTTATTAATGCGAACTCAAGTTTTGTAGGAGGCTTTGAAATAATAAGCAGGAACACGATTACAAAATGGTGGGACGTTACGAGCAACATCAACATATTCATTTCAAAAATCAACTCTGATGATAGTTCTGTTGAAGCTGTTGGGCAAACTTCGAGTTGGTTTGGAAAAATCAATAATACATTCAAGCTAACAAAAAAGATTACGTTACAAATAACAGGCGATTATACCTCAAAAACAGTGTTACAGCCAGGTGGTAGCGCAGGCACTTCCAGCAATACTGGTGGCAGGGGCTTTGGTTCAACGGTTAGCGGTAGCGCTCAAGGTTATTCAAAACCTACAGGCGGAATGGATGCTTCAATAAAGTATGAATTCCTGAAAAATAAAATGGCATCTTTTACTTTAAGTGTGAGTGATATCTTCCGCACAAGAGTGAACGATGTTTATACTTATTCTAATTATTTTACGCAGGATGCATTTCGCAGAAGAGACCCACAATTTTTCCGTCTGCAGTTTAATTATCGCTTCGGAAAATTTGATGCATCATTGTTCAAGCGTAAAAACTTGAAAGGCGATGCTGATAGCATGCAAGGAAGTATGCAGGGAGTGCAGCAATAAAATAGAAACTTCAAATCAGAAATATAATTTAAATAAGAAAGGGCTTGCAAATATGCAAGCCCTTTCTTATTTGAGTTGTTTCTCTAGGAAATGTCCTTCGCTCATTGCTCAAAGCTATAAGCTCACAGCTTTTTTACATCACATCTTCTTCCTTATAATCAAATTGCTGTTTGATATTTTTCACCAGCGAATCCACAGATGCTCTTCTATTTTCATTGAGCGATGTCCCACTCTCCCACTTGCCAAATGTTTCTTTGATATGTTTTTGTTGGGATGATTTTATTTGCTCCATCAGTTCATCAGACATTTCTTTTTTGTTTTTATAAATAGCATCGAGCTTGTCGAATATCAAATGTTTATCCCTACGCATTTCATTTTCTGATGTTGCCATTTGCAACAATTCTGTTTTGCATAGCGCCACATCATAAGGTCCAACGCTCATGATGAGCTTAGAAAGAATTGGTCCGATTTCAATCAATATAATAAGAAGCGAAATGAATAAGGATGCCCAAAATACACTTGGTTCCTGTGCAGATAAATCAGACAACGCTTTATTTTTTTCCAGAAATCCAACCTTGGTTGCAACTTCTGTTTCGTATTGTTTATGCCTCGCATCCAAATTTGCCTTTGAATTATTCAGGATGCTATCCTGATAATTTATTTTATCCGTTATTGCATTCAATTCTGGTGAAAACTGCACCAGTGCTGCGTTGTAGGCATCTTGCTTTAATCTTGTCAGTTTATCAATCCCTCTATGTAATGATCCTCCGCTACCATCTGCTTCTTGAACATAGGCTTGTTGCATGTTGTGCAAGGTATCTTCAATCGCTAATTTTCTTTTCGTCAAAACATTTTTCTCAGTCGTTGCATTTTGTATTGCCGTATTATTTTCTAATTGTGTTAGGCTATCGTTCAGCAAAACTTTTTTGTGAAGATTTTCTGCAACTTTTGTGTCCACTTCCTTTTCAAATATTTTCAGTTCAAGTGGTCGCGCAATCGTGACACCTATTAATAATGCAAGAACAATGCGCGGCACAGCCATCCATAATTGTTTGCTCCTGCTCACTCCATATTTGCGCATGGTGGAAACAAGAAAGCGATCAAAATTAAAAATGATTAATCCCCATAAAATAGCAAATGCAACAGCCCAAAGTGAATTATTGAACACGCTGTAAATGGCGTAACCAGCAGATAAGGATGCAAGTGCAAAAGTTGCAAGTATTACGCCACCAAGACCTGCATATTTTGTATGCTCCGATGGATAATCTTTTAAGAGTTGCTGATGCGTGCCTGCGCACCACCATAAAAAATGCGAATCGTTTTTTTTCGTGTTCCCTGTGAATTCGTCGTAAGTGTACAAGCCATTCAGCTTGCCGTTGTTGTTAGCAGCCATAAATGTTCAGTTAGGTAAATAAAATTGAACAAAAGTTGAAGTGGGAACTTTTCAAGAACGGAGGAATTGTGGGGAAATTGCAAAAGAAAACTTAAAAGAAAATCGGTTTGATAAATAAAATGAAAACGCACGCTTCATTAAAAGATTGAGAGTTTAGGATTATTCTTTCTAATTGTTTATGGAATATTAAGCACCTTAGTATCTTTAAGTAATCATCATCCTTTTATGAAAAAAATAATCCTGCTTTTTGCCGCATCGTTTTTTGTTTTTGTTATTAGCTGCAATCATTCTGATAAAAACGAAAACCAACTTCTAAATAAAGAAAAGCTTCTTTCCCAATTATTCACCATTGATATTAATAACGACACAACGCTGACTACTGAAAAAGGCGCGATTATGAATATCCCCAGAGGCGCAATATCATCAAACAATAATTTTGCAAAGCTTGAAATAAAAGAAGCCTATAGTATCGAAGAGATTATTGCCGCGGGGCTGACTACACAAAGCAACGGTCAGTTACTAAGCAGCGGCGGCATGATTTATATTAATGCTGTTGCAGGTGAAACCATAAAAATAACAAAGCCAATCTCTGTAAAAATTCCTACAGATTTTATTGATCCAAACATGAAAATTTATAAAGGAGACACAGGCGCAAATGGAAAAATAAATTGGACAAAATCTGACACATTACCAAAAAATCAACAGACGCTAGCTCTAAATGCGGGCGGAGCGCTTTTTCAAACAAACTGCGCTTCCTGCCATGCAAAAGGAGAAGGGCTTACTGGACCTGCTTTAGCTTATATTCTTAAAAAGACAAAAGACAAAAAAACACTTTATGAATTTACGAAGAACAATCAAAGGGTATTAGCCGATTACAAAAACCCCGAAAGCAGATATTATCGCTGCCTCTATGAAAGATATGCCAAAACACCAATGAATACATTTCCCAATCTTACCGATAATGATCTGGACAATTTATATCAGTATATTGAAAATGAATCTGAGCTGCGCAATCTCCCATTTGTAAAAGATGATATCAGACCTTGTATAGATAGCTGTGAGAAATATTCTAAAATAAAAAACAGATTACAAGCTGAGAAAAACAGATTAACGGAGGATAAGGTTAACATGATAATAAAAGACATAACCAATCCGCCTTCACCTGTATCAATTACACCCAGTTCTCAAGCATCTGGCATCAATAAAGTTAGCCCTACTTATAACGAGTCTTTATATTATCAATTCACTATTCAGGCATTTGGCTGGTATAATGTTGATGCATTGCTTCGTGAAGAAGGCGCTGTTGAGAGCAAATTAATGGTCAGGGTTATTGGCGAATACAAACTCAACATTAATGTGTTTTTAATAATCCCTTCCGCAAAGGTTTTCGCTGAGGGCGGCAAGTTGGATGTAAAAGACGATTCTTATGGGTTTTACACAACTGATGGGAAAATTTATTTGCCGCAAAACACTAAAGCTTATGTCGTCATAATGGGTGAAAATGAAGACCATATTATTTTTGCTAAAAAAGAATTTAGCACTTCTACCAATCAGCAATTTGATATGAGCCTTTCAACTGTTACTAAAGAGCAATTTAATCTAGAAATTAAATCCTTTGGTCTTTCCGATCTTACAATAAAATCAAATGACACAGAGAATGCGGATACATTGAGAA
>CAIYPC010000382.1 GCA_903927975.1 uncultured Bacteroidota bacterium
AAAATACTACTAAAGAACATTTGTCATTTGGTGGAACGATTGAGCGATTGAGCGAACGGCCTTATTTCACAAAAACAAATTATGGTGAAGATCCGATACGCAACACCATGTATGGCCTTGATTTTAATTATCGTTCTCAATTGCCATCGCTCACGAGGTTATTGAACAGGTTGCCTTTTTATTCAACCAAAGAAATGAGCAGCATTACTGCTTATGGTGAATCTGCATTTTTAAAACCAGGTCATGCACCACAGATTGGCAAAGGCAATGCAGGAACAATTTATATAGACGATTTCGAAGGATCTACAAGCTCTATCGATCTGCGTTTTCCATTAACAAGTTGGGCATTGGCATCAACGCCGCAAGGCAATGGATTGTTTCCTGAAGCAGCACTCAATGACTCGCTTGCTTATGGATATAACCGTGCAAAAATGGCTTGGTATAATATTGAGCCTACTTTGCAGGACAATACCAATTCAAACAATCCGGTTAAGAATTATGAAAACTTTGGTGATCCACGTATTGCCCCAATCAACCTTCAACAATTGTTCCCACAGCAAACGCCACAATATGGGCAGGCACAATTGATAACATTTGACGTGGCTTATTACCCCACTGATAAAGGTCCTTATAATTTTGAAGTTGGTCCAACGCCTTATTCGAAAGGTGTTACGCCGCAAGGAAAATTAAATAACCCTGAAACCCGTTGGGGCGGTATCATGCGGTCAATTGATCAAACTGATTTCGAAACAAATAATATTCAGTATATAGAATTTTGGATGCAGAGCCCATGGCTGGTCAATGCGCCTGCAAAGGCTGATACAGGCCATTTATATTTTGATTTGGGAAGTGTTTCAGAAGATATCGTAAAAGACGGGAAACGTTTTTATGAAAATGGATTGCCAACACCTAATATTGCTGCTGCTATTGATACCTCAGTATGGGGAAGAGTGCCTTTGAATTCAACACAAGTAACAAATGCATTTAGCAATGATCCTAGCGACAGGCCATATCAGGACGTAGGTTTTGATGGTCTTGGTGATGATAGCGAACGAATTCAATTTAATAATTATCTCAGTCGACTTTCTGTTGTTGCGCCTGCTGCTTATCAAGCTGCATTGAAAGATCCGTCAAGCGATGACTTCTTGAATTATCGCGACAGTTATTACGACAGCACACAAACGCATATACTTGGCCGTTATAAAAACATCAATAATCCACAAGGCAACTCGCCTGTTGCAACAAGCGGTCAGCAATATGTTTCTGCATTCACTCAATATCCTGATCAGGAAGATCTTGATCAAGACAATACATTGAACCAACTGGAAGAATATTTTGAATATAAGATCAGCCTGAGTCCTGATTCATTAGTAGTGGGCAAAAATTTTGTTACTGATATGCATTCTTTCCCGCAAGGTGGCGTCACGCAAAATTGGTATCAGTTCAGGATTCCAATCAATTCTTATTATCAAAAAGTTGGCAATATCCCGGATTTTAAATCCATCCGTTTTATGAGAATGTTCATGGCGGGTTTTGCAGATTCATTAGTGTGCCGTTTTGCAGAATTTCAATTGATTAGAGATTCATGGAGAAGCTTTAGTTATGTGCTTGATACAACAGGCACATACACCACATTGCCAACAACGAGCGCAACAAGCTTTAATGTAACCGCAGTAAATATTGAACAAAATGCATCGCGGACACCTGTTGGTTATGTTATTCCTCCCGGCATTGCGCGTCAACAACAGCTCAGCACCAATAATGTGAATTTGTTATTGAATGAACAATCACTCAGCATTCAGGTTGGTAGTCTTACCCCCGGCGATGCAAGAGGTGTTTACAAAACAGTGAATCTCGATTTGCGCAGGTATGGTCATCTAGATCTTTTTATTCATGCGGAAGCTGCGGGGCTTCAATCTAATTTGGCGGATAATGATCTGTATGCAGTAATAAGATTAGGAAGTGATTTCATCAGTAATTTTTATGAGATTAGGATTCCTTTGCGTGCAACGACATGGGGAGCTACGTTGGATACGGATGTGTGGCCTGATTCGAATAATTTGAACCTGTCCCTTGCAAGGTTAACAACACTAAAGGTTGATAGAAATAATGCGGTGCCATCCAATCAATATTATTCGGAAACTGATCCTAACGGTAAGGTGTACTCTATAATGGGCAATCCCAATCTTGGTCAGGTGCAGGCATTCTTTATGGGTGTGCGAAATGAATCTCAACGTACCGTTTCCGCAGAAGTATGGTTCGATGAATTGCGATTATCTCAGATCAATGATCAGGGCGGATGGGCTGCACTTGGAAGGGTAGATGTAAAGCTTGCGGATCTGGGAACAGTATATGTATCTGGAGCGTATAAATCAGTTGGCTTTGGAAGTATTGATCAGCATATCAATGAACGATCGTTGGATGATATTGCACAACTTGATGCAGCAGCCAATCTTGAGCTTGGAAAGTTGCTGCCAAAGAAAGCAGGTGTATCTATACCAACTTATCTAAGCTTGTCAAAAACAACCAGCACGCCACAATACGATCCGTTTGATCTCGACATCAAACTAAAAGATAAATTAAGACAGGCACCATCCCGAGAACGTGATTCAATAAAGCAGCAGGCAGTAGATGCAACCACTATCAAAACTTTGAATTTTACCAACGTTAGGAAATTAAATCTATCTGGTAAAAAACCAAAGCTATGGAGTATTGAAAATTTTGACTTTAGTTATTCGTTCACTCAATCGGAACATCATAACTCGGTTGCGCTAGAAGACGATTACAAAACTTACAAAGGAGGATTGGGTTATAATTTTACAACAGTGCCGAAACCATGGGAACCATTTAAAAAGAAGATTAAATCCAGATCATTGTGGTTTGCACTTTTAAAAGATTTTAATATTAACCCAAGACCAAATTTGTTGAGCTTTCGGGGAGATGTGAACAGACAATTTGGATCGTATCGGTCGCGAAATATAGGCTCAGATTTTTTATTGCCGGAAACATTCGATAAGTTTTTCAACTTTAGAAGATCATATATTTTAAGATGGGATCTTACGAGATCACTCAATATTGATTTCTCTGCAATCAATAATTCTACCATTGATGAAGATAGTGGCAGGCTAGACAAAGCAGGAAAAAAACGCATGTGGGATAACTTCTGGAAAGGAGGAAGAAATTTGCTTTATCAACAAACAGCAAATGTTTCATACACGCTGCCAACAAATAAATTGCCATTGCTCGACTGGACAACGTTCCGTGTTGGCTATTCAGCAACTTATAGTTGGACTGCGGCTTCGCTTCTTGCAAAAAATCTTGGTAACACTTTGCAGAATACACAAACAGAAAGTGTTGTTGGCGAATTTGATTTCACCAGGTTGTATAATAAATCAAAATGGCTTCGTGCACTAGAATTGAAACCCAACGGCAATCAACAAAACAATCAAAATAAAAATCAGCAGAATAATCCAAAAAATAAATCTGATACGGCAAAAGCCAAAACCCCGCCGTTGAAAAATCCAAATGATCTGCCTGAGATAAATGGAATATTGAAAGTGTTGGGAAGGATAATCACTTCCGTTAAAAGAGTGAGCGTTAATTATTCTGAAAACTCGGCATCAAACATTTATGGTTACACGGATAGCACAAAATTATTGGGCATGGATCCAAAGACTGGTGAACCAGGGCTTGGATATATTTTTGGAAAACAGCCTGGCTCGAATTTTATGGATAACCTTGCGCGAAAAGGATTGATAACCCCAGACTCAACGCTTAATTTCCAGAACCAACAAAGCTTTAATCAGAAGCTAACTGTTACTGCACAACTGCAGCCGTTCCGTGATTTTAATATTGATGTGAACCTTGATAAAACTTTTGGTAAAACATACACTGAATTATTTAAGGACACCACGAGCACCAGTGGCTTTGTTCATCTTAATCCATACAATACCGGAACATTTAGCATCAGCTTTATTTCATTAAATACAATCTTCCAAAAAAACCGACCAGATGAACTTTCTGCGGCATTTGAAAAATTTGAGAATTATAGAACACTTATTTCAGCGCGACTGGGAAAAATAAATCCTTATTCAGGGCAGGTCGGTGTTGATGGTTATTATAAAGGCTATGGACAATATGCGCAAGATGTTTTGATCCCTGCATTCATTGCTGCATACACAGGTAAAAATCCAAATACAGTTTCTTTGCTGAATGAAAATAATACAAC
>CAIYPC010000383.1 GCA_903927975.1 uncultured Bacteroidota bacterium
CATTATAATGATGACTTGCGAGAATTGTATTCATACATCCGACCATGGGATTGAGCTTACCTCCCTTTCCTTCATAAAAATCGGACATATGATCTGCCTTTGTTAACAGCCCGAGCGCATTTATTGGGTCGTATACTTGTTCAAAAAAAACCCATGGATATTTACTTGTCTTTTTGCATTCAATCAATGTTGTTAATCCTACCGGACCTAAAGACCACTGATTATCTTCACATTGAGTTATAGAGAAAATATCTATCTCCTTTAGATCTCCTGTCAGTGTTTGGAAGGATATATTTGAGTAAACAATATTATTAAAAGAACGTAATTTCTTTACTACCTCAAGCTCCAAAGGAAATCCTGACTGTTTAATTTGCTCGATAATTTTCTTTTCAAACTCGCTGTCAATCATAAAGATTTTTCAATTATTTAGTGATTTGTAAATTTACTATAATTGTGCTTGGAGGCTGTAATGTAATAAAGGTTATTAAACATAGATACTCTAAGACACTTACCCCTTTCACTAATACAACATCATTTGCGTTATAAACTGTACCTCACCAAACCAAATTAAGCATTAACTCATTCCTGTCACCCCGTGTTTTCCAAGTATTTTCCAAACCAATTAAATCTTCATTTGATATCAGCCTTCTTCCCTTTTCCTTAAGATTCCTCAGGCTTAGTATGTACTTTTTTTCATAAATGACTGATTAATAGCAAATCACCCAAAACTAAACCGCAGGCAACATCTTCCAAATCGACTTTGACGTTTCCTAAGTCGATATCTCCGCTGCCATAATTTCAGTTGGCGGCTTCCAAATCCATATCTATATCTTCCTTGGTCGACATTGACGGCTTCCAAATCGATATCTCCATCTTCTTTGGTCGACAATGGCGGTTCCCAAATCGACATCTCCATCTTCCAAATTGATATTGGCGGCTTCCAAATCGACATCTCCTTTAGCAAAATCGATATCTCCACCTTCCCCAGTCGAGATCAGCGGTCTCCAAATCGACAACAACTTTGTAATAATGGCAGAAAATATTTTGTTACTCGGCATCTCCATTTGCATGAAAGAAAAGAGAAAATGCAAAGAGGACATCTTCACAAACCCGGAGCTTCCAAGTTCTAGAAAAGCCTCTATCAATTTGTTTCCATAAAGCAAAAGCATCGCAAAAACTGCAGGCGGCGACAATCTCATTTATAAAATAAAAAAGGCTGGATATTGTTAACATTCACCGACATTGTTTTTATATGTCTGAACTATTCGTAATTTTATGTCACAAGCTTATCAGCATGCGCATAAGATTACTGATTGTTTTATTGATTTCATCTGTCGCTGTAAATGCACAAACTCCTGCAGCAACAAGCCTTATGGATTCCATACAAAACGGATCTTCAGTAAATAGCAATCATTCTCTTGAAACCAATCTAAATAAGAAATGGTTTTTTAGCTCTTATAAAAGCATTTCAACAGGCTATAGTTTTTTTAATGGGGGAAGTGCATTTGTAGTGGCCGCACCAATTGGTTTACAATTGAATTATAAACTCAATAATAATTTGTTTGCTTTTGCAGGCGCATCAGTGGCGCCCACTTATATAAACTTCAATCGCTCTTTCATTTCTTCTGATATAAATAAAATGTATCCCTACAATGGGCTTCGCTCAAATAGTGTTGGGTTGTATTCAAGAGCAGAAATGGGTTTGATGTATGTGAACGATGCAAGAACATTTTCCATCTCCGGAAGCATTGGTGTTGAAAGAGGAAGCAATCCTTACTTTCCTTATCAGCAAACAAATGCTGCAAGATCAAATCATCTTATTGTTCCAAATAGATAAGGATAATCTTTCGCAGTTTTTTTAAAGATCAACAATCACACATTTTTTTTACGAAGAACAACTCTCGAGTTTAGTTTGAGTGTTGCACGTCATTGCGAGGAACAGCCTGTCCCGCAAAAGCGGGAAAGCAATCTGATCTCCCAAACTCGATCAGATTGAAACTTAAAGATCAGGTTGCTTCGCAGAGCCTCGCAATGACGATCCGATTAGTCAGCTGCTCTCCGAATATCAAGTTGACTGTGCTTAATTAGAGAGACGAACATCAAACCGCATTACTCTTCATCAACACTTTCTTTTTCAACCACGCTCTTACAGGTTCATCATACAGCTTCAGTGCTGCATAAGCAAGCAGTATAAAAAATATAAACAGACCAATGGCAACAGGCACTATTTGTTGCGGCGCAGGTTTTTTTGTTTCAATCCATGCCGTATAAATATAAATGAAAGGATAGTGCGTAATGTAAAGCGGGTATGATATGTCGCCGGAAAATTTGCACAGTTTTGCCCAACGCCCTTTAATTTGTCCGCCCGCACCAGCCGATACCACAATCGGAAAAACAATGATGATACATGCCGCTTCATAAATGCCGTTGAACTTAAATGTTGGCAAACAAAAAAGAATGATCAGTATCAATGAACATACTGTGTAAGCCATCGGTATGCGTATCAATTTGCCAGTGCGGAAAAGCAACAAGCCCGCAAAGAAAGGGAACATCATTCGCGACATCGCAACAAAAAAACTATCGTAGCCCCAGCCCGTTGCAAGATCGCCTCTGTTCACAGCAACAGACGTAAGAACAACAGCACTGATCACAACAATTATCCATAAAACAATCTTGCTCATCTTTCTTCCAAAAAATCCGTAAATAATATTGGCAATATATTCTTGCAGCAAAGACCAACATGGTCCATCGAGTGAATGTGTTTCTCCCCAACCGCGAACATCCGGTGAAGGCAACAACGTGAAGCCAATAAGCATCGATCCAATAAGAGTCAACAGTCTCACTTCCTGTGCACCTTTTGTGTAAGGATCAAACCAGAAACAAATTGCGCCAATTAAAACTCCTAAAATAACGAGTGGGTGTAACCGAACTAATCTTATTTTAAAAAAATCTTTGACACTCATCTTTCCCCAACGATCATCATAAGCATAGCCAACAACAAAACCTGAAAGCAAATAGAAAAAATCAACGGCAAGATATCCGTGGTGTATCGGGTGATTGGCAAACACGGGAAAATAAGCTTCAAACAAATGAAAGATGACAACGAGTAATGCAGCAGTGCCACGAAGACCGTCGAGAATAGGGAAATGTTTTTTCATGAGCGATCAGTTAGCAAGGATTTGTATTTCTATTTATAAAATAAAGCGAAGTTATTTGACAACGTTTTCATCTTATTTGATATCAAGATAAACAATTGTTCGGTAAAAGAAATGGTAATCACTACTTCTCTTGCGCTTCATATCCTTCAATCTTTTGTAAGGGTAATTTAAATCCATGGTATCTTTTTCATTGCCATGTTGAATGATCAGTTTCTTATCGGCAAACATGTAAAACGAATTTATGATGTCGCTGATGAATACAGTTGATTTAGGAGGAATTGCCAAATTGATTTTGTTGCTGTCAGCAAGCGCAGTCAATTGTTCATTCAACTGAGCAATTGTTTTATTATTGATTGCCACAATTTTATTCAGTGATCTAACCTGAATATTTTTCTTAGTAATAAAACTATCGTTCTTATAAATGAAAGTCAAATAAGCTGTGTCGGCAGTTTTGTTCCTCACAAATATTTTATGCTTTAATGGAGGGCAGCCACAAAGCAATACAACCATTACGGAGAGAGAGAAAACAAAAATCAGTTTATTAAGTATTTTCATAAATCAGTCTTCTAATATCGTTTTTTGTTCGTGCTTCAAATTACAAAAATCAACAATGGCTCAATCTTGTTTATGTTTCTTTTAACTGAAAGAAATGAAGCCGCAGAAATATAATCCTACAAATCTTTTATTCTTATCAATCCAAATCCGGAGAGTTTCTTGGTTGAACGCTGCTAACTCCATAATTTTAATGCATCCAAAACAGATTAGCAATTCATCTGCGATTAATCCCAATTTAAAAAGATGATAAAAAGATTGTTTGCCATCATTGCCTTGTTTCTTTTTGTGTTGATATGCAGCAGCAATAAAAGTGCAGTCATTGCAGATAAAATAAACTGGAAGAAAGTGCATGTGCTCGTTTATTCAAAAAACGGAAAAGGTTTTGTTCATGATAATATACCTGCTGCAATTGCATCCATAAAACAGATTGCCGCACGCATTGGTTTCACTGTCGATGTTTCTGATGATCCTTCTTTGTTCACTGATGATAATCTAAAAAAATACAACGTTCTCATTTTTAATAATACCAATAATGATGTATTTGATACTGATGATCAGAAACTGGCATTGATGCATTATATAGAAGCAGGCGGCGGTTTTGTTGGTTTGCATTCTGCAACTGGAACAGAAAGAAACTGGGCGTGGTTCAAAAGAATGATCGGTGCAAGCTTTCAGCATCATGCTCATCATCAGCCTTTCAAAGAAATAATTATTGATAGCACAAATGTTTCAGTTTCTTTTCTACCACATATTTGGGAGCAAGTTGATGAATGTTATTTTTTTAAAGAAGTGAATCCTGATTTGCATGTGCTGTTGGTGCATGATTTAAGTACGTTGTTGGATGATAAAGAAAAGCCTGATTTCTATGGGGCATCTTCTCCCTCTGCATGGTGTCATGAGTTCGACGGAGGAAGAGAATGGTACACTTCGCTTGGGCATGATAGCACAACATATTTCAAACCAGATTTTCAGAAACATATTCTTGGTGGCATTGAATGGGCGATAGGAAAAAACAAAGCACTTGATTATGGTAAAGCACATGCAAAGAAAGTGGATGAAGCGCTGCCGTACTAGAGAGATTGCGGATTTATGGAGATTGCGGATTTCGAATTTATGATTTCGGATTAAAAGCCCTGAAAGGGCGATATACCATAACATAGGGCAGAGCCCTATGAAATAAAATAAAATGAGAAACAAACAATCCAACTCAAGAAGAGATTTTATTAAGAAAACAATTGCAGGTTCCATTGGCATGACTGCTTTATCAAGCTTCCCTTCTATTGTTCCAGCAAGTGTGTTTGGAAATTTTGCGCCGAGCAAACGAATAAATGTTGGCGTTATCGGCACAGGAAGAATAGGAAGGGAAATGGATATGCCCGGCACTATTCAATTTGATATGGCGAGAATAATTGCTGTTTGTGACCTTGATAAAAATAGATTGAGTGCTGCACAAAAATGGGTGAACGATTATTATGCAAAAAAGAACAATGGCAGTTATAGCGGCACCAAAGCTTATGAAAATTATGAAGAACTTTTAGCAGATAAAGATATTGATGCGGTGATCATTTCAACGCCGGATCATTGGCATGTGATCCCCGCGATACATGCAGTGCGTGCGGGTAAAGATGTGTACATGGAAAAGCCTGCATCATTAACCATCAGCGAAGGACGCATGTTGAGTAATGAATCGTATAAAGCAGGTCGAATATTTCAGATAGGAAGCCAGCAACGATCGATGCCGCAATTTAAAAGAGCTTGCGAACTCGTGCGCAATGGTCGCGTTGGCAAACTGCAAACAATCATTGTGGGATTGCCAGTTGATAATCCGAAGGAAAGCACAATAGAAAAAGAAATGCCGATACCTGCAAATCTTAATTATGAGAAATGGCTCGGCTCCACTCCTTATACTCCTTATACCGAAAAAAAGGTTCACCCACAAGATGGAACTTTTTCAAGACCAGGATGGTTGCGCTGCGAACAATTTGGTGCGGGCATGATCACTGGTTGGGGAGCACATCATTTTGATATTGCCAATTGGGGAATGGGAACAGAATATACAGGACCGATTGAAATCTCTGGAACATCAGACTGGCCTCCAAAAGAAACACTGTGGGATGTTCATGGAAATTTTAAAACAGAAACTTTATTTGAAAACGGAGTGACAGTGATGGCGGGAAATGAATATCCAGAAGGTGTGAAATTTATAGGATCAGAAGGATGGATTTTTGTAACGCGAGGAGATTATTCAGCAACAGCATCAGATCCTGTCGTTAAAGGAAAAAACACAAAATCACTTGATGCAAGCGATCCTAAAATGCTCACTTCAATAATTGGACCGAATGAAATTCATTTGATCGATAGCGCAGAGCATCATGAAAATTGGTTGAATAGCATTATCAGCCGTCAACCGAATATTGCGCCGATTGAAGTGGGACATCGCGCTTGCACAGTTTGTTTGCTCAATCATGCAGCCATGAAATTGAGAAGAAAATTATATTGGGATCCTATAAGAGAAAGATTTAAAAATGATGATGAAGCAAATGGCATGCTGAGCAGACCGCAGCGCTGGCCTTATCAGATCAATAAAGAATTCAATGTGGAAACGAAATTGTGAGAGGAGGCGATTGCGGATTGCGGATTTGTTATTGCGGATTTAAAAGCCCTGAAGGGGCGATATACAATAGCACAGGGCAACGCCCTATGTGTGAATAAAAACGGGCGAAACCCGATGATAAGATCAACCATGAAATCATTCATTATATTAATAACAGCGATTGTTTTCATCAACACAAGTTGCAACAACCCCGTTGCGCCAGCAGAAAACAAAACAGACAGTTCAATGGTGAGGCTTATCACATTAGATCCGGGACATTTTCATGCAGCGCTTGTGCAGAAATCAATGCAGGAAGGAATTGATAGCACAGTGAATGTGTATGCGCCAGAAGGATCAGAACTGCAAGCACATTTGGATCTGATAAAACAATATAATGAGCGCAAAGACAACCCTACACATTGGGCAGAAAAAGTTTATACAGGAAATGATTTTCTAGAGAAGATGATCACAGAGAAAAAAGGCAACGTGATTGTGCTTGCAGGAAACAATCTTCACAAAACAAATTACATTTCTAAATCAATAGAAGCAGGAATAAATGTGTTGAGCGATAAGCCGATGGCAATCACATCAGCAAACTTTACTGAGCTAGAAACAGATTTCTCAACAGCAGCGCAGCATAAAGTTTTGTTGTATGATATTATGACGGAGCGATCAGAAATCACAAACATCCTTCAAAAAGAATTTTCACATATACCAGAAGTGTTTGGAACGCTAACAACAGGATCAGAAAAAGCACCAGCAGTAACAATCGAGAGCGTACATTATTTCTACAAATTTGTTTCGGGCAAAGCATTAACAAGACCATCATGGTTTTTTGATCCTGCACAACAAGGAGAGGCCATTGCAGATGTAGGAACACATCTAATAGATCTTGTTCAATGGGAATGTTTTCCTGATACTGTGATTGATTATAAAAAAGACATTACGATTAATAATGCAAGGATATGGCCGACGCCAGTTACGCTTTCTCAATTCGCTGCCGTTACAAAAAAAGATAG
>CAIYPC010000384.1 GCA_903927975.1 uncultured Bacteroidota bacterium
AAGCTTAGAAGGTTTGTGCTCTATCCAGCTGAGCTACCGGACCTCTTTTAAATAAGGTTGCAAAAGTAAAAAAATGTTTGCCATCTGCCAAACATAGATTGAAATTGTTTTCAGACCGTTTCCCTTCTTCAATCTGTAGGTTCTTAAAATCATTTTTTTCTTTCCAACCTGCATTTCTTAACTTTCTATACTAAATCTGCTTGTCATGCCAAACTTTGACACGTCTCACGTAAAAAACATTGTTTTACTGGGCCACGCAGGTTCTGGTAAAACAACATTATCAGAGACTATGCTTTTTGAAGCTGGTCTCCTCTCTCGCCGCGGCACCGTTGAAGAAAAAAATACAGTTGCCGATTTTTACGAGCTTGAACAACATCGTGGTAATTCTATCTTCTCAAAACTTTTGCACGCTCCCTGGCGTGGCTACAAAATAAATATTCTCGATACTCCCGGCTACGATGATTTTGCAGGCGAAGTCGTTGCTTCATTGCGCGTTGCTGACACAGGCGTTATGCTATTGAATGCAAATTTTGGGGTTGAAGTTGGATCTGATATTATTTGGGAATATACCGAGCATTTTAAAACGCCGATGATCTTTGCAGTGAATAAGCTTGATCTTGAGAAAGCAGATTTTGATAAAACGGTTGCTCAAGCAAAGGAACATTTCGGTAGAAATGTAGCAGTGGTGCAATATCCACTGAACCAGGGATTGGAATTTGATTCCATCATAGATGTGCTGCGTATGACGATGTACAAATTTCCAGCGGAAGGGGGCAAGCCAAAAAAACTTCCCATACCTGACAGTGAAAGAGAAAAAGCAAATCGCCTTCACAAAGAATTGATTGAGGCCATTGCAGAAAATGATGAGAGCCTGATGGAAAAATACTTTGACAAAGACGAGCTGGATGAAGATGAAATGAAAATGGGTTTGAAGAAAGCGATGATCAATCATGATCTGTTCCCGTTGTTCTGCATATCAGCTAAAAAAAATATGGGCAGCGGAAGATTGATGGGCTTTATTGATAATGTTTGCCCAAGCGCCAATGAAATGCCTCCACAAAAAACAAAAACTGACGATGAATTACCATGCGATGCAAATGGCCCTGCATGTATTTTTATTTACAAAACAATTTCAGAAACACATATTGGCGATATGTCTTTTTTTAAAGTTTATTCAGGAACCCTGAAATCAGGAATGGAATTGGTGAATGAATCAAATGGCGTTTCAGAAAAATTGCATCAGTTGTTTTCAGTTGAAGGTGCAAAGCGAACCGCAGTTAATGAGCTATCAGCAGGTGATATTGGTGCCACTATAAAATTAAAACATACGCATGTAAACAACACACTTCATGTCCGTGGAAAAAATTATGAGCTTCCTCCTATTGAGTTTCCTGCGCAAACAATGAGCGTTGCCATTGAGCCCGCACAAAAAGGTGATGAAGAAAAACTATCTCTCGCATTACATCAGGTGCAGGAAGAAGATCCAACAGTTGTTGTTGAGGTGTCGCAGGAACTAAAGCAAACGATCATTCACTGCATGGGTGAATTACATCTTTCAGTGATTAAATGGAAGCTTGAGCACATTTCAAAAAATCTCGGTGTCAAATTCACAAAAACACGTATCCCTTACCGTGAGACGATCAGAAAATCTGTTCAATCAAATTATCGGCATAAAAAACAATCAGGTGGCGCTGGGCAATTTGGAGAAGTGTATATGCAGGTAGAGCCATGGTATGAAGGCATGAATGATCCAAAAGGATTTTCAGTACGCGGCCGTGATGAACATAAATTAGAATGGGGCGGAAAATTGGTTTTTCTGAATTGCATTGTAGGCGGTGCAATCGATCAGCGCTTTCTTCCATCAATACTAAAAGGCGTGATGGAAAAAATGCATGTGGGCCCGTTAACAGGTTCTTATGTCCGTGATGTTCGTGTGACTGTATATGACGGCAAAATGCATCCAGTCGATTCGAATGATATCTCATTTAAAATTGCTGGATTAATGGCATTCAAACAAGCATTTCAACAAGCAGATCCACAGATTCTTGAGCCTGTTTATTCAGTTGCAGTTCTTTGTCCTGATGATCTAACAGGGAGTATTATTAGTGATTTGCAGGCACGTCGAGCTATTATCGAAGGCATGGATACTGAAGGCCACTTCACAAAAATTACAGCCAAGGTTCCGCTCTCCGAAATGGATGATTATTCATCTTCTCTTCGCTCCATTACGCAAGGTCGCGCAAAATTCAGGATGGAATTTTTTGAATACGTTCCAGTTTCATTTGAACTACAAAAGAAATTAATTGACGATTATCATAAAATATCAGTGAAGGAAGAAGCATAGTGGTGAGTAGTGAATGGTCAATGGTGAATAGGATGCAACTTACTACTTATCACTCACCACTTACAACTCACAATTCACTACTCATTACTCACCATTCAAAAACTTTAGTTATTTTGCTTGCTCGCTAATTTTTATTTCAAAAAACAATAATGGACGTTAAAATTGAGGCAAGCTGGAAAGAAGTTTTGGAAGATGAATTTTCAAAGCCCTATTTTTTGGAGATAATTTCTTTTCTGAAGCAAGAAAAAAAAGCTGGCAAAACAATCTATCCGCCAGGCCCGCTCATCTTCAACGCATTTAACACAACGCCATTCGATAAAGTGAAAGTAGTAGTGATTGGGCAAGATCCATATCACGGTCCTGGGCAAGCGCATGGATTGAGTTTTTCTGTGCCTAGCGGTATCGCACAACCGCCTTCATTAGTAAATATTTTTAAAGAGCTTAAACAAGATATTGGCATTCAAATTCCATCTCATGGCAACTTAACGCATTGGGCAGAACAGGGTGTGATGTTGTTGAACGCTTCATTAACCGTAAGAGCAAATGAACCGATGAGTCATTCCAAAATTGGCTGGGCAGAATTTACTGATTCAGTCATAAAAAAAATATCATCACACAAAAAAAATATTGTGTTTTTATTGTGGGGAAAATTTGCACAAGAAAAACAAATGCTAATCGATGCAGATAAGCATTTAATATTGAAAGCAGCACATCCATCTCCATTTTCCGCGAATGTTGGTTTTTTTGGCTGCAAACATTTTTCAAAAACAAACGAGTATTTAGCCAAACATGGAATAGCGCAAATAGATTGGCAAGTTTGAAGGAGTGAGTGAGGAATAGTGAGTAGTGAATTAATGTAAATTGCGAATCCAAAATTGACCATTGACCATTGACCATTGACCATTGACCATTGACCATTGACCATTGACCATTGAC
>CAIYPC010000385.1 GCA_903927975.1 uncultured Bacteroidota bacterium
AACAATGTTTGGGACTACCTATTATAACCAATATGGTCCGGCAAGTTTTGATGGGATATGGACTACAGCATATACATCTGTTTTTAAAACTGCCAATACGATGATCCCACTGGCTGAAGCAAGTCAGGAATATACACACGCGGGCATAGCAAAAGTGCTTAAGGCATATACAATGATAACAATGGTTGACTTGTTTGGCGATATTCCTTATTCTCAGGCCAATTTAGGTGATGCAAATGTTAACCCCCAAGTTGACCCGGGCGCGTCAGTATATGATTCTGCTATCGTATTGTTGAATAGCGCCATTGATGATTTCTCTAAAACGTCTTTGACTTCACCTTCAAACGACTTATTTTATGGTGGAAATGACGCGAATTGGGCTACATTGGCAAAAACTATGGAATTAAAGGCCTATGTTCAAACAAGGCTTGTTGACAATACTGTTGCAGCAAAAATTTCAAGTTTGCTATCCGCCGGAGATTTAATCACATCTCCATCACAGGATTTTGTTTTCCAATTTTCTACGCATAACGCGTCGCCTGATAGCAGAGCTTCTCACTATGCATCAAACTATGGGACCAACACAGGCACCGCCGATTATTTGGGCAATTATTTTATGTGGTGTTTGGATGCTGAAAAGGGGATAATTGACCCACGTATCAGATATTATATATACAGGCAGATAGATGATATTTTTGGGCCACCAGCCGGAAACTATGATTATAATTACAGCGACCCACGCTTACCCAATCAAACTGTTACTCAGTTTGCTTTAGCATGCTATTACCGCAGCATCCCAACGCAGTATCCTGCGGGCACTCCCTATTGCATTGTTGGAGAAGGTTATTGGGGAAGGGATCACGGAAATGGTGAAGGAACAGGGCCAGACGGATTGCTAAAATCGACCTGGGGAGTATATCCTGTCGGTGGCGCATTTGACGCAAACCAAAATGATCAGGTTGGTCCATCCTTCGAAGCTGGTGCAAAAGGTAATGGTATCAACCCAATATGGCTTTCGTCTTACACATATTTTCTTGAAGCTGAGGCTGCTTTAATGCTTGGCACTGCAGGAGACCCACAGGCCCTCCTGGACAATGGCGTGAATGCCTCTTTCAATAAAGTTGCAAATTTCCCGGCTAGCATAGGCTATAATTTACCTGCTGCTGCGGATACAACGATGACCATAACACCTTACAACCAGCAGAATTATGTTAACACTGTAAATAAACTTTATCAAAATGCTGCGGCAACTAATGACAAGTTGAATGTGATTATGAAGGAATATTATCTTGCTGCATGGGGCAATGGGCTTGAACCTTACATTAATTATCGTAGAACAAGTTGCCCAAATAACTTCCAACCTTCTGTTAACCCTAATCCGGGAGACTTTATTCAATCGTTTTTTTATGCATCTGCATATGCAGATTATAATAAGAATTCGGTTCAAAAAACAACAGTGGGTGTAAAAGTGTTTTGGGACACGAATCCTGATAATTTAAAATAAAAAAACTAATAGAATGAAAAAAATCATAGTATTATTAACATTTATTACTGCTGTTTTTTTTGTGATGAATTCATGCAAAAAAAATAATATCAATGGGTTCCCCAGCGCAGATGGGCTCATCTTGGGTTCATATATACAATTGGACTCAGTAATTAACTCGAGCCTGGACTTCAGTAACCCAGCGGCCACGGTCTCCATCAAAGTTGGTGGGTATAAAGGCAAACCGGTATCAAGCATAAATATTTATGTTGCAACCGGCTCAAACTCTGCAGATACAACAACCTGGGTGCTAATAAAAAATGTAGCATACTCAAATGGCCTTGTTTTGATTGTTTCAACGGCTGAATTGTCTGCGGCTTTGGCTAAAGCATCTCCTGCTCAGGTTATAAATCCAGGAACTCAATATGCCTTGGAAAATCAAGTTGTGACTACCGATGGCCAAGTTTATTCAATTGGCAATACACCGAGTGTATATAATTCTTTTCCTGCCTATAACATGGCATTTACATGGCATGCAACTGCTGTTTGTGCCTTTAGTGCATCAGATGCCGCAGGAACTTATTCTGTAGTAAGGGATGATTGGGAAGATTATCATCTAGGAACACTGGTTCAGGTCACTGCAGGTCCTGGCGCAAATGAGGTTAGCGTGCCGATTTATCCTGGGCCTCTTGGCCCTGGTGTTAATATGGTTTCCGCAGTGGTTGATGTTGATCCGGTAAGTGATATAGCTACAATCAATGCTCAGCCAACAGGTTATTATGGCTCTGTAAGTCCGGGAAATTTGGCCACTATTAGCGGATCGGGTTATGTATTTTCCTGTACAGGTTATATGACCTTTGTCATGAATATAAATGTTCCTAATTTCGGGGGTCTTTATTCAGGCTATACATTTACCCTACAGAAACAATAAACACATATTATACTAAGGCTCAGGGAGCTATGTTTTTTTATGTATAGGATTTATACAATTAGCGTTTGATTTTACAGTTGCGGAAGGAGATTTTGGCGATGGCAATTGATTTTGTAACATCAATAATAGTTTAGTGTTAGAACAAAGTATTTTAAATAAAAGAAGCCCAACTATTGGGCTTCTTTTATTTAAAATGTATAATCTGCTTTTTCAATTACAATTAATAACTTCGAATCATCATATCTTTAAATAATTGGTCGATTTAACAGCCACTTAAATTAAGATTTTTGACTTTTACTTTATTTGAAACTAAGTTTTATGCCCGAACAACAGCCGAACAATCAGCTCAACATCGAATTATCAGAAGACATGGCAGAAGGTGAATATGCAAACCTTGCCATTATTACCCATAGTCATGCAGAATTTGTGATCGATTTTGTGAACGTGATGCCCGGCACACCCAAAAGCAAAGTGAAATCAAGAATTATCTTCACGCCACAACATGCTAAGCGTTTTATGAAAGCGCTGACTGAAAATATCGCCCGCTTCGAAGCCTCTAATGGGAAAATACAAGAACTTGAGGAGGTTCAGTTGCCATTGAATTTTGGTGGCCCAACGGCTCAGGCGTGATGCAGTTCAGAGTTCGAGAGTTCAGAACTTAGATCATCGGCTCTGAACTCATAACTCCCGATTACAAAATCCCGCCATCAGCAAAGCTATAATATCCATCCTCGCTCACTATAATGTGATCGAGGATTTTTATGTCGAAATATTTTGCTGCCTCAGCTATTTTCGAGGTAAGCTCTTCATCCGCCCTGCTTGGCTTTAAATTGCCAGATGGATGATTGTGGCAAAGAATAAGGCTTACCGCGTCTTCTTCCAAAGCCTTTTTGAGTATGATTCTTGGGTCTGCGACAGTTCCTGTTATTCCTCCTTGACTGACGATTTCAAAATGAGTGATTTTATTGGCACGGTTCAGAAAGACAACAGCAAATACTTCATGATGATGGTCGCGAAGAATTGCCTGAAGGTAGCCCGCAATTTCTTTACTGTCCCTTACTACTGGCTTTTCAAGTGAGCCAAGAGCCTGTCTTCTTCGACCAATTTCTAATGCCGCAGCAATGGTGATCGCTTTGACCTCACCAATCCCTTTTACTTTCATCAATTCTTTAATGGATAATTTGCCAAGTTCTGCAAGACTGTTCTTCCCTAAAAAAAGTATCTCTTTTGCAAGGTCCACGGCACTTTTATCTCTTGTTCCCATGCCTATAAGAATGGCGAGCAATTCAGAATCGCTCAATGCCATCGGGCTTTTACTTAGTAATTTCTCCCTTGGCCTGTCATCTTTAGCCCAGTCTTTAATCGAGTGTTTGTTCGCTTGCATGGATAAGGTTCTGCAACTATTTTTAATTAAGAAAACAGATACTACTTTATTAGTTGCGTCGTTATAAAAGTAAGGTATATCTGCAGATTGCGGAACCCTTTTGAAAACTGAAATCTAAATCCATGAAAGCTAAAACACTTTCTGCCATCGGCGGATGGCAATCCTTTATGTTCTGTGTAGGAATGTACATTGTAGCCCTTTTCTTTTCTATTTTTATTTGCTCTGCTGTTTTTTATGCAGTCAATGGTCGGTCTTCGTCAAACAAGAGCGTAGCTATTGAAAAACAATCTGCTGTAAAAGAAACAATGGCATCCGTAGGAAGATAGGCGTTTCCAGAACTGCTTTATTTGCGTTGGAAATTCTACAGAGAAAAGTAAGTTGTTACTGTGGAATTTCTGTTGAGCATATTGCATTGCATCATATTGTGCTCGCATGCTAAAATGATTTTACAGCATATCCAGTATTTTTATCATGATTGGATCCATGACGTTTTTGGATATCCATCAACGTTAATTTTATTCGCTGGCGCAGACTTGAAGATTTTAAATGTTGCCATAGCCTTTATTTATTACCTGCTGATTTCTATCAACTTTCGCTTTTGCTTTTCGCTCACAAATAAAGATTGCTCATTCGAGATTGCAATACCATTTTATTTTTATTCTTAATTATCCAGCGAAGTGATTCTAAAGAAAAATAAATTCTTATCAATTTGAATAGAGATGATAAGAAAAGCATCATAGCAAAAAACTAGTGTTTTGCTTTTTGACTATCCATCAAATAAAAAATCCCTCTCGTAAAAGAAGGATTTGAATAAGATATATTGATTGAGGAATTAATAATCTCTGTCTCTGTTGTAGCCGCCGCCACCGCCGCCGCGATCGTAGCCACCTTTTTTGTAACCACCACCTCCGCCGCCGCCGAAGCTTCTTTTCTTGAAACCTCCACCGCCGCCGCTTCCGCCACCTTGTTGTTTAGGCTGAGATTCATTTACAATGATCTTGCGGCCCATTACTTCGGAGTCATAAAGGCTGGTGATAGCTTGTTGCGCTTCGCCTGCATCTTCCATCTCAACAAAACCAAAGCCTTTGCTACGGCCTGAAACTTTGTCTTTGACGATTTTAGCAGACGCTACAGCACCATGCTGTTCAAAAAGGTTTCTTAGATCCTCATCGGTCATTTGCCAAGAGAGGTTACCAACATAAATGTTCATGTAAAAAAAATTAAAAATGAAAAAAACTCACTCATAAATATGATTTGGCTACAATGAATTGAAGAGACTAACTGATAAGGAAAGTTGCGACATACATGGTAAAATCCAAAAAATAAAGAGCTATTGTAAAGATAGGGATTTTTATTATTTAGCGAAATTTTACAAATAAATAACAAAATGAGCTTTTTCAAATCTTCTGGCTCTTATAAAATTCAATGCGGCGATGAATTTGTGTAGGCATTTGTGAGCCTACAGAAAATAAAAAAGCCATCCCGAATCTC